>JACQMB010000074.1 GCA_016203765.1 Deltaproteobacteria bacterium | reverse complement strand
CTTTTGGCTCTTCCTCGTTTTTGCCTTGTTGCTGGTCCACGGTCCATGGTCCACGGTTCACAGTCCCGCCCACGCCTGCGGCCACGAGGGGACCTATGCGGGGCTGGGCTACACCCAGCTGATCCAATTTTCGCCCGATCACCAGTTGGTGGCGGCGGGCGGGACCTCGCCCCGGATCAATTGGAGTACCCGCTGGGGAACCCACCTGAGGGTCGGCCACGATTTTTGCCAAAGCCGCTGGGGGTTCGAGGTCCCTTTCAGTCTTGACCGTCAGCGGCTCAACCGGAACGAGTTTATCCACCAAATCGGCATCGACGCCAACGCGATCTATCACATCCTTGAAACTGAAGGAGGGATCGACTTCTACTGGATCGGCGGCACCGGCCTAAACTTTACGACGGAGGGTGCCGTCAGCAACAACACCGGCGCCACCGGAATCAATTTGAATTTCGGCCCCGGCTTTCAATATTTCGTCAAACAGGCCAAACCGAACGTGGCCATCGGCCTGGCGGTTCCCGTCAAATACACCCTCTATTTCGGCAACAACCTTTCCGGCAACAAAAGGACCTCCGTGATCGGGCTGCCCATCCGGGTCGGTTTCAGCGTCGGTTTCTAACCGTTTGCAAAATGGAGCTTGACGGGGGCAGTTGTAATGAAATAGTATTATAGTACTATGAGTTTCTTTTCCGGCAGGTTTGTGGTTCGTCTGGAGCCCTCCCTTCATGAAAGGCTGACCTCGCATGCCGCCGCGAACAGGCTTTCCCTCAATCAGGCCTGTGTTAATTTTTTAAGGGAGGGGCTCGTAGCCCCCGCGAAGACCTCCGAGCCGATCAAGGCATTTCAAAAAATGGCGGGCGTCTTGAGGCGCCGCTTTGGCGCTTCGCTCCTGGGCGTTGTCCTGTTCGGCTCCAGGGCGCAGGGCAAAGCCTCTTCCCTCTCCGACTGGGATTTGTTGATTGTTTTAACGGAAGAGGTCCCGATCAAACGCTCTTTATATTCCTGGTGGGACGAGACCATCAAGATCAACTCCAAATGGGGTCCGGTCAATCCTCACTTTGCCCACCTCCCTTCCGAGGCGGCTGCCGCGGGGGGATTGTGGTTGGAGGTGGCCCTCCATCATCAAATGGTGTATGAACAAAATAGCAAATTGCGCGCCCGGCTGGACCGGATTTTTCAGATGATTCAAAAGGGGGAAATTATCCGCCGTTTCTCCAACGGGCACCCCTATTGGGTAAGGAGGAAAGATGCACAATCGTGACCTGGCGGAAGACTACATTTTTCGGGCCGGGAACCGCCTGGCCGCCCTCGAGGTGCTGATGCAGCGCCAAAGCTATGCCGATGTGGTCCGGGAGGCCCAGGAAATCGTGGAACTTTGTCTCAAGGCGCTGTTGAGGCGATCGGGCGTGGAGGTGCCGCGCATTCACGATGTCAGTGACGTCCTGAAGGAAGAGAGCGAAAAACTTCCAAAAGAATTGATCCCCATGGTGGAACAGATGGCCGCCATATCCAAGAAAATGCGCCGGGACCGGGAGCTGGCCTTTTACGGAACGGAAGATTTGACGCCGAGCGAATTTTACGAAGCGTCGGACGCCAGGACGGCCTTTGAGGGGGCCCGGCAGGTCTACTCCCTCTGCCGGAATGTCTTCAAGTGATGGAAATCCGGGGATACGGTTCGGTTTCTCATCAAGGCGTGAACTGGCAAAACGACTCAGAAATCAAAATCTAACCGCACTTTTCAATAACAATGTGGCCTGTAAGTCGTTGAATTTTAGAGGAGCGGTTTCGAGCTAACCGCACTTTATTCTATTTTGTGCGGCTGTCAAAAGCGGGGTCATCCACGATGGATCCATCTGACCACCCCTCGATTTCACGGGTGCGATCCTTCCAAAATTTCTCTAAACATTCCAAATTCTCCGGATTCACCCATCGCTTATCTAGGTTTTTTAGGTGTCGGTACTGTGGGACTGGAACACCTCCATGGGAGCGTTCCCCTAGCAGGGTGCCCGTGATGTAATAGGCAACCCGGTAAATGACTTTGTGGCAGTTGGCCAGCTTGGCTAACGTGATCTTCATCTCTTGGTCACGCAACACGGCCCGGCTTCCCGGATCGGCCGCGTGAGCAATGAACTTGTCAGCGTACCTGCAAATGGCTTCACATTCATCAAGCCGCTCACGCAATCTCTCAACCACTAGGGGTTTCATGGTATCTGTCCGTGTCCTCCTGTCAGGCATTATACCCGAAAGCTTGTCGAAGTTTTCATGGACGCTCTGTGAGATCATCCACGCATTGGGTCCTTCATTGTCCAGGCACTCATCGGTGGGTTGAGGACCTTCAGCAGCCTTTTTCTCCAACCATGCCCTTTCCAGTGGTGCGGGGTCGTAGGGAAGACCGTCGTGCGAGACGTAGACCTCACGGGTCAACAAATGTAAGTTTTCATGAATCTCAAATAAGAGACGCCCTAGCGAGATGACCGCATGTTTGGGGTCTCTCTGTCCCGATCGAGGCGGCCACCTTTCGGTAAGTCTGCGGATGGCCATGGTCTGCTTGGTTACAAATCCGGTATCGAAGAGTCTCATGACCGCGCCGTTAAAGGCAACGTCGGGCTTCGGATTTTCGCTGGCAAGTCTCCGAGCCTCGTTTACGGTCCTGAACAGGGTATCGTCCCACAGCAGTTGCGGAATCTGCTTCAAAATCGTGTGCGGATCGTCACCAAGCAGGTGGTTGAGCCAAATGGATCGCTTCTCACGGTACTCGTTGAGTGTTACCTTGTCCAATACGTCGCACTGTTTAATGAGGTACTTGTACATTTTGGATCAATCCGGGGACACATTACTTAATTCCCGATGAATTAAGTAATGTGTCCCCGGATTAGTCGAAAAAAAGCAAGACCGATTCAGGATAAAAACGGACGCGGTTGTCGGCGTAGCATTTCTGGATATGCGTTTGCAGGCGTTGATTCTTGGCGGCCGGATCGAGGTCGGACTTCAGCAGGGACAATTCAATATCGAGGCGCAGGGGACGCTTGGCAATGACGTGCCGCGTGCTTTTGGGGGGAAAAAGTTTTTGCGTGAGCGCCCTTTTCAAAACATCTTCCTTGGTATGCGGCGGCTCCAAGATAACTTTTTCGGACTGATAATCGACGGCAAAAACCAAAATATCGCGCACTTGTAATTTTTGCAGGGCGGCAAAGCGGTGCATCCCGTCCAGGATCACATAGTGATCCTTATGTTTGGTCACGATGATCGGGTTTTTCATGACGCCGTCGCTTTTGATATGACCGGCAATCTGTTCCAGCAGTTTGGGAATGATCCCCTCATGCATCAGACATTGGCGCAGGGGAACGATCTGGATTTGTTCGCAAATTTCATCCATCTTATGATGTCATTTGGATTGCTTCGTCGCCTTCGGCTCCTCGCAATGACAACCTTTCGCAAACGCAATCACCAGATGGGCCGCTTCATGGCCGGCCCGCAGTTGTCCTTCATCCGTGGCCGCGCCCAAATGGGGGACGGCAACCACCTGTTTCAGTTTCAACAAGGGATGCCCTTTGGGAAGCGGCTCTGCTTCAAAAACATCAATGGCCGCCCCTTTTAAATGACCCTTTTGCAAAACTTCCACCAACGCCGCCTCCTCCACAATTCCCCCTCGCGAGGCGTTGATCAGATAAGCCCCTTTTTGCATCCCCTTAAGCAATTTTAGGTTAAATAAATGATGGGTCTCTTGGGTAAGCGGCAGATGGATGGTCACCACATCGGCGTCTTTTAAAACCTGATCCAAAGAGAGCAGTTCGATTTCCAAGGCCTCGGCGATTTCTTCGTCGGCGGCTTGATCGGTAGCCACTACCGTCATCCCAAAGGCCTTCGCCCGCTTGGCCACCTCCTGGCCAATGCGGCCCAGGCCAATGACCGCCAGGGTTTTTCCCTTCAATTCGGTTCCCTGATAGGACTTCCGATCCCACTCCCCGCGCCGCAGTGAATCATCGGCCTGGGGGATATGACGGACCAGGGCCAGCATTAACGCCAGGGTATGTTCGGCCACACTGACGGTGGTGGCGTGGGGCGTGTTCTCCACCCGGATCCTTCTTTTTGCGGCGGCGGCAACATCCACATTGTCGAGGCCGACCCCTGCCCGTACAATCAGTTTTAAATTTCGGGCCGGCTTGATCACCTTGGCGGTCACCTTAGTACCACTTCGCACCACGATCACATCAAAGGGAGGAATGATTTGGATAAGCTCGGCTTCTTTCAAACCGGTTTGCACTGAAACTTCTATCCCAGCCTTTTTCAATTCGGCAATGGCCGCCTCGGCAATGTTATCGGAGAGCAAAACTTTCATTATCTTTGGGGATCTTGCCACAAAATCTCTTGAGCGGCCGCAACCCCCGCCCCCAATTTCATTGCAAAGTTCTGCCGTTTGAGGGCGGTTTCCAGCGCACCGATGGCAATTAAAATATCAAACCGATCCATGTATCCCAAATGGGCGATGCGAAAAACCTTTCCCTTCATTTCTTCCTGACCGCCGGCAATCGTTACCCCCAAATCATCGCGCATCTCTTTCACCAATTTTTCCCCATCCACTCCCGCCGGGGTTTTGACCGACGTCAAAACATTGCCCGGCCGCTCGGCAAACAGTTCCAAATGAAGGGCCTTCACGGCCGAGCGCGTCGCCTCCCCCAACCAGGCGTGTCTGGCCCACATCCCCTCGATCGTTTCCTTTTGGATAATTTTTAACGCCTCGGCCAGTTGAAACAAAAGGCTGATCGCCGGCGTGTAGGGCGTGTCGTTTTTATCGAGCGCCTTTTTATAAGCGCGCAGGTCAAAATAAAATCGCGGGGACTTCGACTTTTCACAAGCGGCCCATCCCTTGGAACTTAACGAAATAAACCCAAGGCCCGGCGGTAGCATGACCCCCTTCTGCGATCCGGTCAACACGCAATCGACACCCCACCGATCGGGATAACAAACCTCCGCCCCCAATCCTGAAATACCATCCACCACGAAAAGGGCCGGGGTTTTGGCGACGACCTTGCCAATCGCTTCGATATCAAATACGCACCCCGTCGAGGTCTCGGAGAGTTGAGTGAATACCGCTTTGGCGCCGGGATTTTTTTTGAGGGCGGCCTCCACTTGCTCGGGGGTGACTCCCCTGCCGTATTCGATTTTGATCGGCACTACTTGACACCCAAAGGCCGCTCCGATCTTGCTCCAGCGCTCGCCAAATTTCCCTCCCTCCGCCACGATCATCACCTCGCCCGGCGACATGAGATTGGTCACCGCCGCTTCCATCACCCCCGTCCCGGAACAGGCGGCAAAATAAACAGGATGCTGGGTTTGAAAAAGATATTTTAAACCTTGCGCCACCTCTTTGATGATGTTTTGAAATTGCGGGGTGCGGTGATGAATCAGCGGCCAAGCCCCCGCCGAGGCCACCTCAGGGGGAACCGGGGTGGGACCGGGGGATAAAAGATAATTCTTCTTTAATTTCACGGCGTTTGACAATATGTTCCCTAATGACAAAGTCAAGAGCAACTTAGGGGTAGAGACCGCGGGTAAGCATCGCGGTAGAAACCTTGCGGATGGCCATCATCAGCGCGGCGGTGCGCATATCGACCTTATCTTCCTGGGCGACCGCATAGACCCGCTCAAAACCATCCGACATCATCTCCCACAACCGGTGGTTGATCTCCTTTTCCTTCCAAAAGAGATTTTGCAGGTCCTGCACCCATTCAAAATAGGAGACGATCACGCCGCCGGCGTTGGCCAGGATGTCGGGGATGACAAAAATATCGCCCTGGTGTTCGCGCAAATAGGCATCGGCCTCGTTGGTGGTGGGCCCGTTGGCCCCTTCGGCCAGGATGCGGCACTTCAATTTTTTAACATTCCCCTCATGAATCACCCGCTCGATGGCGGCGGGGATCAGGATCTCGCACTCCTGCTCCAGTAGCGCCTCATTGGTCAAAGGATCCCCCTCCGTATAACCCTGCAGTGTCTTGTTTGTGGCCAGATGGGCCATCAGCGAATCGTACGACAGCCCCTTCGGATTAAAAACGCCGCCGCTCACGTCACTGACCCCCACCACCTTACAGCCGATCTTCTCGATTTTTTTGGCCGCGGCGGCCCCGACCTGGCCGAACCCCTGGACGATCACGCGGACCTTTGAGTTGAG
>JACQMB010000076.1 GCA_016203765.1 Deltaproteobacteria bacterium | reverse complement strand
ATCCTTGATCTGATTGGCCACCATCTGCATCATCCCCGTCATCATGCCGCCCCCTTCTTGTTCCCCCTCCCCCTCCGGAACGGGGATCTCCACCGTGCGTAGCCGCCATTCCCACTTATAATTTTCAAAGGGCTCTTCGAAACTGCCGCTGTCCGACTTGTCATCGGGAAAGACCCGTTGCTGGACATATTCTTTTTCGATTTGCAGCATTACCTCGGCCATCTTCTCACCGGCCAGAAAGGTGGCTTGGGTCAGCTTTTCCGCCCTTCCCACCCGAAACATCGTCTGCCCCTGGAAGTTGATGAGGGTCAAGAGAGCCATGGCCAAAATGGCCACGGCGATCATGACTTCGAGGAGAGAGAAACCATTGGACCGTGGACCGTGGACCCCCTTCATCTCTCCACCTCCGGCTCCTTATACCCCTTTTCAATCTTCACCGCCCCGGTTATCGGATTCACGGTGAGCGAATAGCGGACTTCATCGTCCCCGTCGCGCAGGTTGATGACCGAACGCTCCACATATCCCCGGGCAAAAAAATGGATAAAGGCCCGGCCGGTATCGAGGCGCTCGGTTTGATGCTCGGCATAAACGTCCTTGAAATAAATTCCCTTGGGCAGACTGACCGGTTTAAGTAGAAAAGATTCCTGAGGCGTAAACGTCGCCTCCTTGGGCTTAATCGTTTCAGGTTCTCCCAAGTTTTCTTCTTCTCCCTCTTCGTCTTCGGTCCCTGGTCCCTGGTCCCTGGTCCCTGGTCCCTCTTCTTCCTCCCTCCTCAATGCAAACACCTCCGTGGTCGATTCCACCCAATATTTCTGTTCCTCCATATCCAAAACGAGGCGGAAGGTAACGCCGTCGGAAGCCGCCTTGTTGTACAGGTAACGAATGGTGGAACCGAGGCGGTTGGCGGCGTGCTTCATCTCCCGATCCAGGAGTTTACCCATCCGGCCGACCGCCAGCCCCAGGATGAGACCGATCAGGGCCAGGGCGACCAGGAGTTCGATGAGGGTAAAACCGCTATTCCTCGATTTCCCAACTCTTAATGTCATCTTCCGTCCCCTCCTGTTTGTCGGGGCCGGCCGAGGTGATTTCAAACGGGTTTCCCTCCACGCCGGGGCTGGTATAAGCGTAGTTTCGTTTCCAAGGGTCCTTGGGGACCTTTTTCACGTAGTCGCCGGACGCCAGGGCCTCCAGGCCCTGATCGGTGGTGGGATAATCGCCGTTATCGAGGTAGTATTGCTCCAAGGCCTGCTCCAGGGACTTGATCTGGGTCTGGGTGGTCTGGATTTTGGCTTTTTCAAAGCGCTTCATCACGTTGACCCCGACGATTCCCATGACCAGAACCATAATTGAAATCGCGACCATGATTTCAATGAGGGTCATACCGGCCGTTCCGTTAAGTAATTTTTTGATCATCTTTCCCCCTTTCGTTTATCCTCCCAATTGATTCAATTGCAATATCGGCAGCAAGACCGACATCACGATAAAAGCGACCACGCCGGCCATGACCAGAATCATGATCGGTTCCAAAAGTGTCGTCAAGGTTGAAACGGTATCGTCGACCTGGTTGTCGTAGGTATCCGCGACGCGCTCCAGCATTTTTTCCAGGTCCCCGGTTTTTTCCCCTATCGCGATCATGTGGGTCACCAACGGCGGAAATTCATGACTGCGGCGCAGCGGGTCGGCCACCGAGGCCCCCTCCTGCACATTGCGCGCCGTTTCTTCAATGACGCGGCGGATCACCACATTGGAGACGACGTTTCTGCAAATACCCAAGGCCACCAATAACGGAACGCCGCTGTTCAACAACGTTCCCAGCGTCCGGGAGAAACGGGAGATGGCGACCATCCGGTTGAGGCGGCCGAACAGGGGGAGTTTCAGCGCCCGGCGGTCGAAAAAGAGCCTCCCCTTTTCCGTCTGATGCCACCGTTTCAGACCGTAAAAACCAAGTCCAAAAAAAACAACCAGCCCCGCGATCACCCAGACGTTGGTCAACCCCGCGCTCACCGCAATCAAAATTCGGGTGGGAATCGGGAGGGCGGCCTCGACATCCGCAAAGATGGCGGTGATCTTCGGAATCACCCCGACCATCAGCATGATAATGAGGGCCACGCCCACCACCGACATGAGGACCGGGTAGACCATCGCCCCGGTGATTTTGGATCTTAGTTTGGCCTGCCCTTCGGTGAAATCGGCCAGGCGGCTCAACACCAGATCGAGGGTGCCGGAATTTTCGCCGGCGTTAACCATATTCATATAGATGTCGCTAAAGACCTTGGGATGGGCCTTCATCGCGTCGGAGAGTTTTGTCCCTTCGGTCACCTTTTCGCGCACCTGGGAGAGGATTGTTTTGAGTTTTGGATTTTCGGTCTGATCGACCAGGGCGGTGAGCGAGTCGACCAAGGGAATCCCGGCATTCACCAGCGTGGCCAGCTGACGGGTCATCAAGGCCACATCTTGGGTTTTGACCCGCTGGGTGAATTTGGAAAAGTTGATTTCCGTCTTCAGCGAAACCCGTTTCTTGGACCCTTCCAGACTCAAGATGCGCGGATAGACCCCCATCTTTCGCAATTTTACTCGCGCGGCCTTGTCGCTTTCGGCCTCAATAATCCCGGCCGCCTTGTTGCGTTGCCGGTCAATGCCGGCATATTCGAAGACTGGCATAAAAAATTGTGTTTATGTGCTTGTGTGTTTATGTGTTTATGTCGACATAAACACATAGGCACATAAACACATAAACACAATCATTCCGCGTCTTGTTGTGTGACCCTCAATATCTCCTCAATCGTTGTCCAGCCCATCAAAACTTTCTGGGCGGCGTCGTCCCGCAGGGTTTTCATCCCATGCTTCTGCGCGGCCTTTTTAACCGTCGAGGCATCCGATCCCTTCATGATTTCGGAGCGGACGTCGTCGTTCATCATCAGGATCTCATGAATGCCGGTCCGGCCGGCATAGCCGGTCTCCAGACAATTGGGACAGCCGACCGGACGAAACAACTGCCTCCCCTTCAGATCCTCCGGCGTCAAACCGATTCTTTTCAGCTCTGCCTCCTCCGGAGTATATTTGCGCGCGCAGTCCTTGCAGATTGTTCTTACCAGACGCTGGGCCATAATACAAATCACCGAAGAGGAGACCAAAAAGGGCTCCACCCCCATGTCGACCAGACGGGTAACGGAAGCGGCGGCGTCATTGGTATGCAGGGTGGAAAAAACGAGGTGGCCGGTCAGCGAGGCCTGGATGGCGATCTCGGCGGTCTCCCGGTCACGCACCTCACCGACCATGATCACGTCGGGGTCCTGGCGCAAAAAGGCCCGCAGTCCCGTGGCAAAGGTCAGCTCGATCTTCGGATTGACCTGCATCTGGTTGATGCCGGGGAGCTGATACTCGACCGGGTCTTCGACCGTGATGATTTTCAACTCGTCCGAATTTATTTTGGAAAGGGCGGAATAAAGCGTGGTCGTTTTACCGGACCCGGTCGGCCCCGTCACCAAAATAATCCCGTGCGGGCGGTGGATGACGTCGTTAATATATTCCAGGTTTTTGCCGATAAAGCCCAGCGTTTCGATATCCAGCAGCACCGACGACTTGTCCAACAGACGCATCACGATGCTTTCGCCGAAGGCGGTGGGGATGGTCGACACGCGGATGTCGATGTCTTTGCCGGCGATCTTGATCCGGATACGGCCGTCCTGCGGGATACGTTTTTCGGCGATGTTGAGGCCGGCCATGATCTTGACGCGCGAGATGATCGAGTTCTGGGCCCGTTTGGGCGGATGCATCACGTCGTACAAAACGCCGTCGATGCGAAAACGGACGACCAGTTCCCGCTCGAACGGCTCGATATGAATATCACTGGCCTTCTGTTTGACGGCGCGAAACATGAGCGAGTTGACCAGGCGGATGATCGGCGCTTCATCGGAGGCATCCAGCAGGTCGACCGGTTCATTGAAATCCTGGTCGATGGCTTCCATCTCGTCCAACTCACTCATCGCCTGTTCCCCTTTGTCGGTGGTCTTGTTGTAGACGGCGTTGATGGCATTGACGATTTCATAGGAGCCGACGATCACCGGCCTGACCTCGCTTTTAAAAAGCATGCGCAGGTCATCCAACGCCGTAAAATTGGTCGGATCGGCCATGGCGATCACGACGGTCCCGTTCTCCCGTTTTAATGGCAGGATTTCATTTTCCTTGGCATAGTTGATGGGAAGGGGCTCGACCAACATCGGATCAATGGCGTCCACCTCAATGCGGCTTTCATAAGGAAGGCCCAACTGAATGGAAAGGGCCTTTAAGATATCTTCCGTCCGAAGGAATTTAAGCTGGACCAGCGCCTCCCCCAGCTTGATCCCTCTTTCCCGTTGAGCAACCAGCCCCTGCTGGAGTTGCTCTTCGGTCAGGCCGGTATTTTCCAGCAAAATTTGCCCCAGGCTTCTTTCTTCCATAAAGTCCCTATCTTACTGAAATTATTAAACTTTTAAGCTTAATTTGATTATAGCACTTAAAAACCGCCCCGACAAGAAGGCATCCATTTCACCTTCTAATGAATAGTCAGTTGACTAGTCATATTATTGCTGATAGGTTTAATGTATGGGATTTCCAGAAAAAAAACTGGAACAGATCCCCGTGAGCACCGCGAAGGCCAAGCTGTTGGAGCTGGTGCGCGATGTTCAACGGGGGCATGGTTTTGAAATCACCAAGGGGGGAGAAACGGTGGCACGTCTTCTGCCCCCGGAACATCATCAGGCCCTTCCCGCAACCGGGTTTGCCAACGTGACCATCACCGGTGACATTCTTTCCCCCCTCCCGGCGGATTGGACAGGGGATAATCCTAACCTGTCCAAAGCAGAATGAAAATTGTCCTGGATACCCACATCCTCCTTAGGGCGGCCGCCGATCAGCTCAGTGAGGCGAGAAAGGAATTGCTCGAAGACCCCCGTCATGAAATCTTTGTTTCCGCCATCAGCCTTTGGGAAATCACAAAATTGTATGAGTTGAAGCGCATTCGGTTGGAAGAAGATCTGGAAAAATTCCTGATGACAATCGAAAACCACCCCCGTTTTACGCTTGTTCCATTAACGACAACGGTCCTGGCCGAAATTCCCCGCCTGGGTGAAAAAACAATCAAGGACCCGGCCGATCAAATGATTGTGGCCGTCGCCCGAAAACTGGAGGCCCGCCTCATGACAGACGACAAGCCCATCCGCAAATCCGGTTTGGTGAAAACGATTTAGAGAATTTTTAAATTCACTCGATAGTTTGTCTTTGCTGGTTTCCGCGCGCTGGTCTCGAATACCGGCCTCCAGGATGCGATTTCGAAAGCTCCGCGCCCGCTCGCCCTAT
>JACQMB010000070.1 GCA_016203765.1 Deltaproteobacteria bacterium | reverse complement strand
TTGACGCAGTGACCGAGCAAAAAGAAAAAAACCGGCAACAAAATTTTGGTTTTGGATACCCCCATAGCGTTAAAGTATCAAGATCTACCCTTATTGACAAGCAGACAGGAAATAACCTAGTGGTCGATGTCTCATGAACACCGGCATTTTTGTCCCCCTGCCGCCGGGGGTGTTGGGTTCCCCCTATGCCTTTGGCGGTTATCTTGGCGAGTTGAACGACGCTGGCCAGGACCCCGCCCTGGCCATTGATGTTTTGGAGGGGGGATTGCTGGCCGCGGGGGAAGGGGCCTCCGAGCTGGCCCAGGTTGCCGATTATTATCATCAGGCCACAAGCCTTGAGGCCCGGCGCCGGTTCAGCGATCTGATTGCCGGCAGGCTCCAGCATCTGGACAACAACGGACCAGCCCAAAGGGCCCTGGCATTTTGGCGGGGTCATGTTCGGCCGCCCCCCAGGCCCTTCGGCCCCCAAGCCCGCTTTCGCGAGAATTTCTCCGAACTCGCCGCCGCCGCGCCGTCCATGTTGTCAGCCCCTGCCGGCAGACCAGCCCGACGTCCCTATTTGCCGCTCGAAAATGTTTCTGCCTCGGCGATCGTACCCCTGCTCGATTCTGCCTCACCTTCCGCCCCTCCCCCCGAGGCACCTGCGGCCTTGAAGATTTTAACCGCTGGATGGAGCCAACCCCCGGAAATTTTAAAACAGTTTCCGGCCTACCGTTCGCTGACCCTGAAACAGCAACGGCGCCTTCGTGAGTTGTGGATCGCCTATAATAATTTTCTGCTCCGCTACCTTGCCGATCCGGATTGGTGGAACGATGCCAGTCCCGAATACATCAAGGATCCCTTGGCCTTGGCACGTGATATGGCCGAAGCGGAAAATCTCCATCGGGGGCTGACCCCGAAGACCTTTAAGACTCTCTTACAACTCCATTACGAAATCAGAAGGGATTTGAGCCGTTTACAAGTTTTGGACGCAACCGCCTCCGTGCAACTGGACGGCTTCATGCCAGGTTCAATCCGGGATGTCGATACGGCCCTGCTCCGTTTTGAAAATGTTTACGGCACAATCCCGGATGAAGAAAGGACATGGTACTTGAATGCCCTGATTCGTTTGGAAATTGCCCGGCAACGCCTGACCGGCCAAAAGCGGATGTCTTCCGCCCGGATCATCAATCTGACCGGAAAACTCTTTCCGGACAAGAGTGTGCGGACGCGGCGGCACCTACAAATCCTGCACGGATTGTTCACTCTGGTCCGGACAAAAAAGAGCGGCGATGCCATTCTGGCAGACCTGCCCCACCGCGCCACGCTTTGGAATATGGTGGCAACCGCCGCCAGGGTTCTCAGCGTTCCCAAGTATTTTCTGGCGGCGAGCCTGGGCATTTATGAAAGCGAGGCATCGGAAAATGGAACAAACCAGCCGGCGCCATTGCAGGGGATTCTCTCCGTTTTCAACCTCCTGGCCGTTCAAAAACCGTGGGAGGTTCTCCTTAAAATTTTCCCGGATGAATTAAACTGGGCTTTCAGGGTTAAACGCCTGCGCAACGGTCTCCTGGTTTTTGAAATAGCAAACGTCCCCGACTTGGAGCAATTGTCGCGGGGCGGATTCGGTTCCGTTTTGAACGCCGAGCGCGTTGCGCGGGGCATATCCTGGAAAGAATTGAACGGACTGCTGGAACGAAGGCTGGGCAGGCGCCTTCACTTTTCAACGCTGACCCGCTATGGCACCAATGCCAACCATTGCCCCTTTGAAAAATTAAAAGCCCTTCTGGAAATTTTTAGGGCCCTCCCCCCCGGGAGAAACGTTTTCCCAAGCGACTTTTTGCTGTCCGCCCATCCTGCGTGGATCGGCCTTTTGCCCCTCTACTCGGCGGAAACGGGTGCCATGTTTAGCTTGCCCCGGCGGGGTCCCTACCGTGAGATAGCTTATCCCGAAACCAGAACTCACCGTATCAACATCTCTCCGAGCCAACCGACCGTGGAACCCATGGGTTTCCCTGCACTGGTCCGGAATCGCCGAATCACCATGGGGCTGGACACGGACCGGGCGGCCAAAAAATTGGGGTTGGACAAGATAAGCGTCCAACGAATGGAAATGGACCCGCGGGCAAAACACAGGGTCCCAATTCCCTCTCAAGAAACTCTTCGATACTTAGCGGATCCCAGGGGATACGGGCTAAGTGTTGAAAAAATCATCGTGACTCACCAGCACACGTACTGGAGGGAAAATCCTCTTGTCCAAAGACTTGTCCGCCGTACTTTTAACAGACCCATTTTGATCAACGGCCATGATTCGCGCAAATTGCAAATCTATTGCCGTTTTCCCTTTTCAACGCCGGGGGAAATCCTCTTTTATTGGAGAAAAAGCCTGGCCGTTTTTGGATCCCCCACCCATTTCCATTTTCCACTTACCATCGAGGAAATGGCGCGACTCTTGGGAGTGAAAACAAGAACTTATGAGGGGTGGGAAAATGGAAAAATTTTCCCAGGAAGGAAAACAGTGGATAGGTTGACGGCCAAACTCGGCGTCTCCCGAAAACAAAAGGGAAATCTAAAGCAAGCGATTGGGCAAATGCGGTCCTGGTTAAGAGAAAACGATGCAACCTCTCAAAATAATCAAGCAAAAAATCACCGCCGCGGCAAAGCGCGCCGGGCGTGACCCCCAATCCGTCGCCTTGGTCGCGGTAAGCAAGGGCCAGCCCGTCGATAAAATCCGGGCGGCCTGCGCAGGGGGCCTGCGCGCCTTCGGCGAAAATTACGCGCAGGAATTGTTGAAAAAACAGGCCGCGCTAAACACCTTGGACATCGAATGGCATTTTTTGGGGCATCTGCAAAAAAACAAGGTCAATAAAATTTTACCCGTTATTTCCTGGCTTCACTCTTTGGATTCTTTGGAACTTGCACAGGCCATTCACAAAAGTGCCGAACACCCTCTGCAATGCCTTTTGGAAATCAATCTCGCGGGAGAAAAAACCAAAACCGGCCTCGCGCCGGAGGCCGCCCTCGAGATGATTCCCAAACTGAAAGAGTTTGCCAACGTCGATCTGCGGGGGCTGATGACGATTCCACCCCAGGACCCAAATCCCGAAAAATCGCGGCCTTATTTCAGAAAACTTTTTTCGCTTCTCAAAACGATCAATGACCGGTATTTATATTCGAAGCCGTTGACGGAACTCTCGATAGGGATGAGCTATGACTTTGAAATAGCCGTTGAGGAAGGGGCGACAATGGTGCGTGTCGGAACCGCCATCTTCGGCCCGCGAACAAAAAAATGAATGCCTTAAGTTACATTATCCTTGCCTGTGCCAAAATCCTCCACCTGATCCTCAACATTTATACCTTCATTGTGGCGATTTCCGTTCTCCTCTCCTGGGTCAATCCCGATCCCTACAACCCGATCGTGCGCATCTTTCGCCAATTGACCGAGCCGGCCTTCAACTGGGTCCGCCGATGGATGCCCAGAGCCCTCTTGCGCACCGGCCTCGATTTCAGTCCCCTCATTGTCCTTTTTGTCCTGATTATCCTCGATACGGTGGTCGTCCAGCTCCTCTACGATTGGGCAAACGCCTTGCGCTAATTTAGGGCGTGCCGTCAATATTTACATTCGCTCGATAGATTGTCGCTGGCAAGTTCTGGACCAGGAGGGGCTCGAAGATTCCCCCGCGCTCGGGTGTTGCGGGATCCCGCTAGGGGGCAACGCCCCGTCGCGGCAAACCAGGGCCATCCAAAATCCTCCCCGGAATCTCCCGCTAAATCCCGCAACACCCCTGCGCGCGGGTACTTCTCGCCCCTCCTGTCCCAGAGCTTTCAACGGCAACCCCCTCTCGCTTATAAGTGACCAAGAGTATGAACGAGAGGGGTTTGTCTTTGCTGGCGTTAGCGAGCGGCTCGAGCAGGACTTCGCGGAGTCCCGCCCATCCGGTTGGGGGTTCCAATCAATGGGCGGGACGAGCGGAAAGGCCGTGCTGGGGAACTCCCCAGCACGGACCTGTGTCCTGCGAGAGACGCGCGCGGAAGCCAGCAAAGACAAACTATCGAGTGAATTTAAAATTCCCTGATTCCTCAGTTCATGGACAACCCACTCTAGTCGTATAATCTTGGGGAAGGTTCCCTTGCATCTTTCGTGCCAAAAAGGCTAAAATGGGTAGTGAAGTCGCCGCCTCAGGCGGAGTAAAGAGACACCAGGAGATTGACCCATGGTCCACAGAATAGATGATAAACCGGAGGTCCCGCCGGCCTACACCGTCAAGGCCCCCACCGAGTCCAAAAAAGACAAACCGAAGGAGGAACGCCGCCAGGAAGACCTCCCCACCTTCAAAAAGCAGGACGAGGCCGCCCTCTACCGGGAAAAATTCCAGCAGGATTCCAGCATCCTCAAAACCGTCAAAATTCCGGCGGCGGAGATTCAATCGTTTCTTTTTAAAAAGGCGATCCCCCGCCACGGGGCTCCCATGGTCGACGCCGAACTGGTTTTAAAAGACGGCAAAAAAATCGCCAATGTCGGCTTTCTCCTCAAGGCCTGGCAGGATTTTATGAGGATCAAAAATTTGAAACCGGGCGAAATCGTCCCGCCCGAATTTTGGAACTACCAGGGCCCCCAGGTGGAGATCACCATCCGCTCTATTACCACCAGCGGGCCCTGGAATCTGAGGGAAATCGAAAGGGAGCATGGGGCGGCGACGCCCGCTTCCCAAAAGAAAAAAATTCCCGCTTGGCAATATGCCGCCTGGGGGGCGGCGGGTTTGGCGGTCGCGGCGGCCGCGATTTGGATGATGGTGAGTTAACATGACGGAATTCGAACCCAAACAATTCGGCAAATATTTCCTGCTGGAAAAACTGGCCGTCGGCGGCATGGCCGAAATCTACAAGGCCAAGACCTACGGCGCCGAGGGATTTGAAAAACTCCTGGCGATCAAGCGAATCCTGCCCCACGCCGCCGAAGACAAGGATTTCATCAGCATGCTCATCGACGAGGCCAAACTCTCCGTGGTCTTATCCCATGCCAATATCGTGCAGGTCTTCGATTTGGGCAAAGCCGAAAATGACTATTTCATCTCGATGGAATTCATTCACGGCGTCAACCTGCGCGACATCCTGTACCGCCTGCGGGAAAAGGAAAAAAAACTCCCCATGGAACTGGCCGCTTATTGCGCCAGTGAGATCTGCAAGGGACTTGATTACGCCCACCGCAAAACGGATTCCAACAACCAGCCGCTGGGGATTGTCCACCGCGACATCTCCCCGCAGAACATCCTGATCTCCTATGAGGGAGAGGTCAAAATTGTCGACTTCGGCATTGCCAAGGCGGCGATG
>JACQMB010000072.1 GCA_016203765.1 Deltaproteobacteria bacterium | reverse complement strand
GACACGCAGGCCCTCCTCAAAAAGAACCGGATACTTATTGAACGGACCCAGAAGATCGGGGCTATTTCGGCGGAAGACGCCGTCAGCTACGGCTTTGTCGGGCCCTGCCTCCGTGCCGCCGGGGTCGACTACGACATCCGGCGGGATCATCCCTACTATTTTTACGATCAACTCGACTGGGACGTTCCGCTGGGGCGTTACGGCGATTCGTATGACCGGATTTTTGTCCGCTTCGAGGAGATGATTCAGTCGTGCCGGATGATCGAACAGATTTTGGAAAAAATGCCGGAAGGGCCGATCATGACCGACAACCGCGACGTGGCCCTCCCGCCCAAACATGAGGTTTATGGTTCCATTGAAGGGATCATCCAACATTTTAAAATCATTATGCACGGGATCAAGCCGCCGCCCGGCGAGATTTATTCCTACACGGAGGCGGCCAACGGCGAGCTGGGATTTTATATCGTGAGCGACGGATCTGAAAAACCGTATCGCGTGAAAGTACGCCCCCCTTGTTTTGCAATCTATCAGGCCTTTCCGCAGTTGATGAAGGGGCATCTGATCGCCGATGCCATTGCCATTTTGGGGGGATTGAATATCGTGGCGGGAGAACTGGATAGATGAATTTTACATTTACACCGGAAAACAAAAAAAAGTTTGACGAATACGTCAAACGCTATCCTCAAAAACGCGCGGCGTTGTTGCCAGCCCTTTGGCTGGCGCAAGAGCAAAACGGCTGGATTTCCGGCGAGGTAATGGAATATCTGGCCGGTCTTTTGGAGGTAACGCCGGCCTTTGTCTATGAAACGGTTACCTTCTATACGATGTATAACAAAAAACCGATCGGCAAGCATCATATTCAGGTTTGCAACAGTGTTTGTTGCTGGCTGAGAGGCTCCGAGCAGACGGTTGATTATTTGAAGCGCAAGCTGGGGGTGAACGTGGGGGAGTCGACCGCCGACGGACGTTTTCATCTTTCGACGGTGGAGTGTCTGGGCTCCTGCGGCAGTGCGCCGATGATGCAGATTGATAATGATTATTTTGAAAACTTGGATGAGGAAAAGATCGATCAAATTTTAAATGAGCTCAATACTGAATAACAACTGGAATAATCCGAGGCAACGCGAAATCAAAACCGCCATGGCCAACGGCGCCTATGCCTCGCTGAAAAAGGTTTTTAATATGCAACCGGTCGAGGTGACGGAAGAGGTGAAGAAGTCGGGTCTGCGCGGCCGCGGCGGGGCCGGTTTTTTGACCGGGATGAAGTGGGGATTCATCCCGAAAAATTCCAAAAAAACGGTTTATCTGATCAACAATTTTGACGAGAGCGAACCCGGAACGTTCAAGGACCGGGCGATTGTGGAAAAAGACCCCCATAGGATGCTGGAAGGGATGATTATCGCCGCCTACGCCATCGGGGCCCGCACCGCCTACATTTATATACGCGGGGAGTATTACCGGCAGTGGGAAATTTTGGAAAAGGCGATTGCCGAAGCCTGCAGGGAAGGGTTTTTGGGAAAAAATATTTTAAGGTCCGGCTTTGATTTGGATATTTATCAGCACCGCGGCGCCGGCGCCTACATCTGCGGCGAAGAAACGGCGCTTCTTTCTTCGCTGGAGGGAGGGCGCGGCTATCCCCGAATCAAGCCGCCGTTCCCGGCGATTGAAGGGGCGTGGAGGTGCCCCACGATTGTCAACAATGTGGAGACGTTGTCCAATTTGCCTTTCATTATGAACAACGGGGCGGCGGCCTATCGAAAGTTCGGCACCGAAAAATCGCCGGGGACCAAGCTGATCTCGGCCTCCGGTCACGTCAACAAACCGGGGGTCTATGAAGTGGAAATGGGTCTGCCGGTCAGGACTTTTGTTGAGGAACATTTAGGAGGCGTTTGGAAAGGGCGAAAATTAAAGGGGGTGGTCCCCGGCGGCTCTTCGTTTCAGGTGTTGACGGCGGAAGAGACCAGCAAGTGCTGTCTTGATTTTGAATCGTGTGCAGGGTGCGGCACGTCATTGGGTTCGGGCGGGTTTTATGTAATGGATGAGACCACCTGCATGGTCAAGATGCTCCAATACACCGCCAAGTTTTACGAGCATGAATCGTGCGGGCAGTGTACGCCGTGCCGGGAGGGGACGGGGTGGGTTTCGCAGATCGTCCGCCGGATTGAAGAGGGCCACGGCCGCCAACGCGACCTCGATTTGTTAATCGATGTTTCCAAAAATATGGTCAACGGCCGGACGATTTGCGTTTTTGCCGACGCCCTGGCCCTGCCGGTCATCAGCTATGTTACGAAGTTTAGGGCGGAGTTTGAGGAGCATATAAAGTTGGGACGTTGTTCCTTGCAAAATGGTTAAAATTAAAATTGACAACCAAGAACTCGAAGTCGCCGAGGGCACAACGGTGTTGCAGGCCGCCCTCGACAATAAAATCGATGTCCCCTATTTTTGCTGGCATTCAAAGCTGAGCATCGCCGGCAACTGCCGGATGTGTCTGGTGAATCTGAAGGGTTCGCCAAAACCGGTTATTTCCTGCCGGGAACGGGTGCGCGAGGGCCTCGAAGTCGACACAAAATCGCCCGAGGTCAAAAAAATGCAACAGGGGGTTTTGGAATTTATTCTTTTGAACCACCCGCTCGATTGTCCCATCTGCGATCAGTCGGGGGAATGTCCGCTTCAGGACAACTATTTTAAATTTTCCAAATTTCCCTCGCGGATCGAGGATCAAAAAATCCACAAACCGAAGGCCGTCCCGCTGGGACCGTTGGTTACGTTGGATGACGAGCGTTGCATTGTCTGCACCCGGTGTGTCCGCTTTTGCGACGAAGTGACGGGAACGCATGAACTCTGCGTGACCGAACGAGGCGGGCATTCTACTTTGAGGACTTATCCCGGAGCCGAGCTCAAAAATCCCTATTCGCTCTGCACCGTTGACATTTGTCCGGTGGGGGCTTTGACCTCGACTGATTTTCGTTTCAAAAAGCGGGTCTGGTTTTTAAAGTCGGCCGACTCGATCTGCACCGGCTGTGCCACGGGATGCAATATCAAGATGGATTGGGATGACCAGATTGTCTATCGCTACCGCCCGCGCGAAAACGAGGCGGTCAACCAGTGCTGGATGTGCGACGAGGGAAGGCTGACCTACAAGTTTATCAACGACAAAAACCGGGTGCTGGAACCGTTGGTAAAAAAACATGGGGAATTTCAACGAGTTGGCTGGGACGAAGCCCTGGCTTTCACGAGGAAGCGGATACCTCGTGAAGCTCACGAGGTATCCGCTTCCTCGTGCGTGGGGGTGGTCTCAGCCCAGGCCAGCTGTGAGGAAAACACCGCACTGGTCAAATTTTTGCAACAGGTCTCCAAGGAGCCGGTCTTTTTGACGACCAAAAAAGAGATCGCTAATCCCTCGCACGACGATTTTCTGATCGACGCCGACAAAAATCCCAACTCGGCCTTTTTGAAAGTTTTAGGCAAGGAGATTTCCTATGCCAGGCATTTTCCGAAAGAGGCGGTGGTGTTTGTTCTGGACAATTTGACCGAGGCGCAGAAAAAAGAACTGGTTGACGCCAGACCCAAGCTGGTGGTTTGGCTCGCCTCCAATCTGTGGGAACCTTCTCATTGGGCCGATGTGGTTTTGCCCAAACCGACTTTCGCGGAGCAGGACGGCACTTTTATCAACCGGCAAAACAGAGAACAGAAAACGAACAAGGCCTTCGCACCTAGGGGCCTCGCCCGGCCGGTTGGGGAAGTTTTGCGGGAGATCCGCCTTCAGACATGATTTTTCCCCCTTATTCTCCCCAAAAGTCTTAGCAGTCCATCCAGGAGGGTTAAAGGATGCGGTGGGCAACCGGGAATGTAAAGATCTACCGGAATGGATTTGTCCGCGCCATTCAGCACCTCGGAGGACCCCTCGAAAGGGCCGCCGCTGATCGCGCAAGCCCCAACGGCGATGACGATCTTTGGATCGGGGACCGCATCGTACGTTTTTTTTAAGGCCAGTTCCATGTTTCGGGTCACCGGGCCGGTCACCACCAATCCGTCGGCATGGCGGGGGGAGGCGACAAATTGAATCCCAAACCGGGAGAGATCGAAGACAACGTTTGACAGGGCCTGCAGTTCCAAATCACAACCATTGCAACTCCCCGCACAGACCGCCCGGAGCTTCAGCGATCTTCCAAACAGTTTTTGCATGGCGGCGTCCAAACGGCCCGCCAGCTTCAGCTCCTCACCCTTTAGGTTTAAATCTTCCCGCCGGCTGACCGCCAGACGGTAATTCCGCGAATAGTTCAACAAGGCGCCCGCGGCGTCCCGGTCGGCGTCGGCGGAAAAGAAGCACCGCCCCAGATCGACGGACCCTCCCTCTTGGGTCCGGGGTCTTCCCCGAAAACGTTCCGGCAATTCCTCTTTGGGCGGAAAACCCGTCGTTCGATGCCCCTGCCTCCACCGGTTTTTCAAAATGTCCCACATATTTTTCCCCTATAAATCGTGCCCGGCGTAAGAGAGATTAAAACTTTTGTTGCAAAGCGGAAAGTCGGAAATTTGCCCGCCCCGCATCGCCATCGCCAACCCCGGCCAGTTGTGAAAGGAGGGATCGACGATTTTGTAACGGGCGATCCCTCCCGTTGCATCGGTCAGAACGATGTGGGCGATCTCACCCCTCCATCCCTCCACCAGGCTTGCCGAAAAAGAGGAGGGGCGCAAATTTTCACAGGGTTCCAAAATTTTTCCCGCAGGGAGGGCTTCGAGCAGGGCCAGGACGTATTTCAGCGATTGTTTGCATTCCAGGGAACGGATTTTGGCGCGGGCAAAGACATCCCCGGTGGAGAGAGTCACCGGGTGGATGGGATTCCACCGGTAAATCCCAAAGGGATGATCGTGCCGGACATCCCTGGCCAGATGACTGGCCCTGGCCGCCATGCCCACCAACCCCAATTCCTTGGCAAGGCCACCGGGCAGGATGCCGGTTGATTCCAGCCGGGCAAGAACGGAAGCCGTTTCAAAAAGGAGTCCAGACAATTCGTTGATTTCATGGAGTGCCTGTTTCAGCCGGTTTTGAAAATCCCCTGTCATCCCGGGGGGGAGGTCAAACAAAACGCCGCCGGGTCTGACGAAGGAACGGCCGTAGCGGTTTCCCGAAAGCTCCATCAGGAGATTCAAAAACTCGCCGCGCAGGCGTCCGAAGTAGGCGGAGGCGGGGAGGAAGCCGACGTCATTGGCCAGAGCGCCCAAATCCCCGGCGTGATTGGCGAGCCGTTCCAGTTCAAGGGCAATACCCCTCAAGCCGTGCGCTCTTTTCGTCACCGCACAAATTTCCGCAAGCCCCTCGAGGGCCTGGCAAAAGGCAAGGCCGTGCCCGATGACCGAGTCTCCCGCAATTGATTCGGCCAGGACCGCGCGCCGTCCCCGGCCGGCGCGGACCAACAGATTTTCCACGCCGCGATGCTGGTAGCCCAATTGAATTTCCAGGTGAAGAACCGTTTCCCCATCGCATTGAAAACGAAAATGACCGGGTTCGATGATGCCGGCGTGGACGGGCCCCACGGCTACTTCATGAATCCCATCCCCTTCCACCCGATAGTAGGGATAACTTCCGTGCCGCCGAACGGGCTTGAGCCAGGGGTGCCCTTCCGGCACAATTTGGTATTCCTCGTGCAGTTCGCGTTCAAAAAGATGGGCCTCCGGAAGATGGGTGGTCAGCGACGGGTAGGCGGGGTTTGCCGGCGTTAATTCCGCGGCCCCGGCGAGCAGAAGTTTTTGGTGATCCGCCCCCAGGAGACAATAAACCCGGATCCGCTGATCACTCCCCCTTTCTCCAAAAAGGGCAACGATTCTGGCTTGGTCCTTGAGACAGTGCTCCAAAATGGTTTGCCGCCAGAGTTCGATTTCCAGGAGGGGGAGGCGGGATTGCGGGATGGAGCCCCCGTTGGGCAAGGCGGTAAAAAGGGATTTCATGATCCTCCCCCCAACAAACGGGCCGCCTCATTGAGAAAACGAACCAACGGAGGAGGCAGATAAAGGCCAAATATCAGGAGAGCCGCCGCCAACACCATGGGGGAGAACATCAGCCAGGGATACCTTTCCAGTGCCCCGGGAATTTCGTGTTTTTCCCCCTGCGCCATCCCCAGTAGAATTTTGGACATGGCGACAAAAATCATTCCCAAACAAACAAGATACAAGACGGCGGCGAGGGTATGCCCTTTTACCAGGGCGTCCCGCAGAATCAAAAACTCGCTGATGAAGGGGGCGAAAGGGGGCAATCCCAAAACGGCCAGTCCTCCCATCACAAACAAAATTCCCGTGGCGGGGAGCGTTTTCAACAGACCGTGGACTTCGGCGACTTTTTTGGTGCGGTAGCCGAGCACGATTTGACCCGCCGTCAAAAAGAGGAGGACCTTGGCGAGGGAGTGGTTGATCATGTGCAAGAGCGTTGCGAAAGAGGCCCCAACCCCCAGGCCCAATGACAAAATCCCCATATGTTCCACGCTGGAATAGGCCAGCATTCTTTTGTAGTCTTTTTGGTTGGTGATAAAAATAAAAGCCGTCACGAGAGAAAGGACCCCCAGCAAGATGAGAAAAGTGTCGGCAAAGTGGGCGAGGCCCGCGGCCGCGCAAATTTGATAACAGCGGAGGATGCCCAAAAATGCGATGTTCAAAAGGGCCCCCGATAAAAGGGCGGAGACCGAGGAGGGGGATTCGGAGTGGGCGTCCGGGAGCCAGTTGTGAAGCGGGGCCAGGCCCATTTTTGTGCCAAACCCGACCAACACCAAGAGGAAGCCGATCTTGAGCCAGCGCACGTCCAGGCTCTTCGCGTTCGCGACAAAATCGAAAACAAACAGGTCCAATCCCTTTCCCTTCCCGGCGGCGGCGATAAAAAAAATGCCGAGCAGGGCCAGGGCTATCCCCACCGAACAGATCAGGAGGTATTTCCAGGCGGCCTCCAGCGCCCGGGCGTGGTGATGATAATAGATCAGCGGGGCGGTCGCTAGAGTGGTTGCCTCAATCGCAACCCACAAAAGTCCCAGATGGGAAGTCAAGGCGGCCAGGGTGGTGGAGGCGAGAAAGAAGAGCATGCAGGGGGCATAAAGATGCCGCATGCCGCGTTCCTGTTCGGAACGGTATTCCTTGAAAAAATAGCCGAAGCTGTAGATGGAAACGAGAAAAAAAAGGACGCTGGTCAGGGTAAGAAAAAGCAGGCCCAGGGCATCGAGGGTCAAAAAGGGGTTGATCGCGTGTTTGGAATTCGGGAGAAAAAGCGACAGCGTTCCGGACAAATGAAACAGGGCCCCCCAAAAAAGTATTTGTCTGCGCAACGATCTCTTCCGGTCTCCGCGAATAAAGAGCGTGATCAATCCCAATGCAACGGGCGTGAGCAGGAGGAAGATCGGATTCATTCCGCGTCCTTGAGCGAGGCCATCGCCTTTGTATCGATATGATCAAAAGTCCTGTGGATGTGATGGATCATGATTCCCATGACAAAAACTCCGACCCACAAATCGAGCAAGACCCCCATCTCCACCGTCAGCGGAAAATCACGGATCAGCGTCATGCCGAAAAGGAAAACGCCGTTTTCCAAAACCAAAAAGCCGATGACTTGTGTGATGGCCTTGAACCTGGAAATCAGAAGAAAAAATCCGATGAAGACAACCGTCAGTGCCGCCGGAATGAGCAGGGTGGGGAAGGGGCCGGTCGGCACGGGGAGGAGTTTGAACCCCGAAAAGGCGATCACGACGATCGCCCCCCCGGCCAAGAGAGAATAATGAAGACTGACGGTCGGTTCCACTTCCCGTTTGATCTTGGCCTGCTTCAAGCTCCTGGCCAATAAAACGGGAATGGCCACGGTTTTGATGGCCAGGGAGGCCGCCGCCAGAAAGAGGCCGTGCCAATCCAAAAGGGATCCCCGGACCATGGGGGGGAGGATGGAAAGGAGGACCCCCTGCAAGGCGACCATGCGGATGCAACTGTCCAGACGGGAAGAACCGAGGATGACAAAAGCCGTCAACACCACTCCGACCAGCAGCCAGTCCATCACACCCTCCTTCCGAACAGCGCCACGAGCAAAGCAAAGAGCGTCACCACAAAATTGGCGATTAACAGTTGCGGCACTTTGATCAACCGGAGCCGGGCCGTCACCGATTCCACCGCCCCGATCGCGACGGCCATACCCGTCCACTTAAGGCCAAGGAGGGCCGCGGAGTGCCAATGCCACGCGAGGGGCTGGGGCCACAAGAGAGAGATGGCAAAGGCCATGAGGAGAAATAATTTTATTGCCGAGCCGTAAAGGATCAGACCGAGATCAATTCCGCCATAGTCGAGGATCATCCCCTCGTGGATCATGGTCAATTCCAGGTGGGTTGAAGGATCGTCCACCGGCATTCGCGAATTTTCGGCCAGCAGGATAAAGAAAAAGGCGGCAAAAAGAAGGAGAAATACCGGCCGCCAGGCGGGGTGGATCCATTTCCACTGGAAGATGCCGGTCAGGGAAGCACTCCCGGAGATGACCACCAGCACCACCAGGCCAAGGAAAAAAGCCAGTTCCGAGAAGGCGCCGAACGCGGCTTCGCGGCTGGCCCCCATTCCCTGGAAACCGGAACCGACATCGAGCGCCGCCAGGATCATTGCAAAACGCCCGAGGGCCAGGAGGTAGGCAAACAAAATCACATCCCCCTCGAAAAAAATCGGGGCCCGGCCCAAGAGGGGGAAAAAAAGTCCGGCCGTCAGCAGAGTTGAGACAATGACCGCGGGCGCCAGGCGAAGCACGAAAGAGGAGGCAGGACTGTGCACCGTCCCTTTTCGGAAAAGTTTGATCAGGTCATAGTAATTTTGCAAAAGGGGCGGGCCCTTCCTGCCGGCGAAGGAGGCCTTTGTCTTGGCGATCACGCCGAGAAAAAAAGGGGGGGTTGTCAGCAGGACGGCCGACTGAATCAGCCAGGTCATTCCTTCAAATTCCAATCCACACCCCCACGAGCAAAAGCAAAATCAAGGTTACAAAAATATAGGCCAAATAATCCTGAACGCGGGTGCGTTGTCTTTTGCGCAACCCGGAGAGAAACGACGCGATTTTATCAACGAGGGGAGAAAACCACAGCCGTTCCGAAAGATCATCCACATGCTCTTCAAAATGGGACTTGTCGGGGAATAATCCCTCCGGGTTCCGGGCAGAGACGGCGGGTTTGAGCAGGACATGAAAAAAAGTCCGGATCGGCTCGGCGAAAGAGGAGGCCGTGTATTGCATGCGGGGCGTGGGGCCCTTGAAGCCGCAGTCCCACGTCGGGGCAATCCGCACGGTCCTGGAGGAAAAAAGCAGACTCCGAATCCAGTGGACCAGGAGGAAGAGGGCGATGAGGATGGCGAATGCCCGGCTGAATATTCCCAAATTCACAAGGGGATGGCCGGTTGCAAGGGGGGAGGCATTCGACCCGATTGATAAGAGTGTGGTCTGGAGCCACGGCAAAATCAGCTGTGGCATGATCCCCAAGGTCAGGCAGGCTGTGGCCAGGAAGATCATGGGGGCGAGTTGCTTCCATTTTGCCTCCAGGGGTTTGGCGTGCTCCGTTCGGGGATTTCCCAGAAACGCAACTCCGAACACTTTGGTAAAACAGACAACCGCCAATCCTCCGGCGAAGGCAATGCCAACCATGGCCGACACGCACAGAAAAAGCGGAAAACGGGCGGACGTTTTGGCCGCCTCCAGCAAACCCAGATATAACAACCACTCACTGATGAATCCGTTGAAGGGGGGAAGTCCGCAGATGGCGGCGGAGGCGACCAGAAAGGTAATGCCGGTCAGCGGCATGAATCGGATCAGGCCCCCCAGCCGGTCGATACTTTTGGTATGGGTTGCGCGAAGGATATTTCCGGCTCCCAAAAAGAGCAGTCCTTTGAAAACGGCATGGTTTAAAACATGAAACAGGGCCCCGCCGAATCCCAACCATTCGACCGCGAGATTTTGTTGCGACCGTCCCACCATTCCCAAGCCGAGGCCGGTCACGATAATGCCTATGTTTTCCACGCTGTGATAAGCCAGCAATTTCTTGAGATCATGTTGCATCAGGGCATACAAGACCCCCAGGACGGCGGAGGCAATTCCAAAGAGGATCAGCGCTTCTCCGCACCATAACGGCGGCGGCGGCAAAAGAGTGAGGGTGCGCAGGATGCCGTAGATGCCGGTCTTGATCATCACCCCCGACATCAAGGCGGAAATGTAGCTGGGGGCGGCGGGGTGGGCGTGGGGTAGCCAGATATGGAACGGAAAAATGCCCGCTTTGGTTCCAAAACCGACCAAGGCGAAAATAAAAAGCAGGCCGGTCCAGGGTCCGGACTTCAGCAACGCAAAATCCTTGAAATCAAAGGAACCGGTTTTCTTAAAGATCAGGACAAAAAAGACGAGCAAAAATGCCGTAGCCAGATGCGTGGCCGCCAGATAGATCCATCCGGCGTGCCGCACCTCTCTCTGCTCGTGTTCGGTTGTGACCAGGAAATAGGAGGTCAGGGACATGATTTCCCAAAACATCAGAAATAAAAACCCGTTCCTGGCGGTCACAACGCCCGCCATGGAAACAACGAGGAGGGGAAAAAAGGGAAGGTTGCCGAGCCAACGCCCCTCTCCCTTCAAATAGCCCAGGGCATAAAGGCCTACCAGCGCGGAAAGCCCGAAAATGGGGACAAGAAAAAAGGCGCTCAAGGCATCCAAACCGAGACGGAGCGTGAGGCTGGGGATCGGACTTCCCAGGGTCATTTCAACGGGATCGCCGCCGGCCAGGAGTAGCACCGCCGGGACCAAACCGGTCAAAGAAGCGGCGACAACGCCGCCGCAACCCAGAAGCCTTTTCCATTTCTCCCGCCTGCTGATCAGGGATAATAGTGAGGCCAGAAGGAAAAGAATCGTGGAGAAGACGAAAAGAACCATGCCGTTGGCGAGACCATATCCGAATTGTTTTTTAAATGCAAATTGGCTTTACAAAAAATCGGGAATTCCTTAAAGCACCGGTATGACGGATGGGATCCTCGCGGCCGTTAAAACCTTTGCCATTTTTTTCGTGGTGATCAATATCGTTCCGGTCCTGATTTGGATGGAGCGGAAGGTGGCGGCCTACATTCAAGACCGGCGCGGGCCCAACCGCGCGGCGATCCTGGGAATTCGTTTGGGCGGGATGATCCATTCGCTCAACGACGTCATTAAACTCTTCACCAAAGAGGATATCCTTCCGCCCCACGTCAACAAACCGATGTATCTGGCCGCGCCGATGATCGCGATGTTTGTGGCGACCATTACGATGGCGGTGATCCCCTTTGCCGACCCCATGACCATCGGGGGCAAGAAATTTTTGCTACAGATTGCTGATTTGGATGCCGGGCTTTTGTATGTCTTTGCCGTCTCCAGCCTCGGCATCTACGGGGTCCTCCTGGCCGGCTGGGCGGCCAACAATAAATTTGCCCTCTTGGGAGGCTTGCGCGCCTCGGCTCAGATGATCAGTTATGAAATTTCGCTGGGGCTGGCGGTGGTGGGGATTTTTTTGTTGGCCGGGTCTTTAAAGTTGAGCGACATTGTGGCCCAACAGGGCTCCGATCTTTGGATGTGGAACATCATCCGCCAACCGGTCGCCTTTTTTATTTTTCTGGCCGCGTTGTTTGCCGAGACCAATCGTTTGCCCTTTGATCTTCCCGAAGGGGAGGCTGAAATAGTCGCCGGCTATCACGTGGAGTATTCGAGCATGAAGTTTGCCCTCTTTTTTATGGCCGAATACGCGCATATCATTGTCGGCTCCTGCATTATCACCACATTGTTTTTCGGCGGATGGCATATTCCCTTTATTTCAGCCGATTGGATGCGGGCGAACGCCGATCTTTTGCTGAAAATCAACTGGGCCGGTTTCGCCCTGGTTTCGATTTTGGGCGGGGGGTATATTGCGAAGTGGTTTCGAAAAGGAAAATACGGCGACCTGCGCGATTTTGAACCGCTCGTCATCGGCGTGCCGGGAATTTTGACCGGCGTCGGCCTGTTGGGGTTGTTTGTATTATTCGGCGATCAGGTTCACCTGACCGGCTTGTGGAAGGGTATTTTTATTGCCGGTCTTCAGGTCAGTGTCTTTCTGGCCAAGGCGTTATTTTTCTGTTTCTTTTTTATCTGGGTCCGCTGGACCCTCCCCCGCTTCCGCTACGACCAGCTGATGCGCCTGGGCTGGAAGGGAATGTTGCCCTTGGCGCTGGTCAATATCTTGGTGACGGGGTGGGTGGTCTTATTCGGGGGACACCACACTTAATTCGCTGGCATTTAAGTATTGTGTCCCCGAATACCGCTCTTGACTATGACCCAAAAATCAGTGTAATATTTGGGTCGTGTTCCAAAGGCTAATCAACCTATCGAAATCACAGTCTTTTTTTCTGTTTGGGCCCAGGGGAACGGGAAAATCGACCCTTTTGGATCGTTTTTTCGAGCCTGAGGAAAGTGTCGTCCTGGATTTATTGAATTTTGAGCTCGCCAACGAACTGATCAGTCATCCCAATAATCTGCTGAATCGCCTCGCCCCCTACATGGGTAAAAGGGCTTGGGTGATTATCGATGAAGTTCAGAAGGCGCCTCCATTGTTGGACCTGGTGCATAAGCTCATCAAAGAAAAACGGTTTAAGTTTGCCCTGACGGGCTCCAGCGCCAGAAAACTGAAGCGGGGTGCGGCAAATCTTTTGGCCGGCAGGGCTTTTGTTTACAATTTGTTTCCATTAACGGTGACTGAACTGCAAACCCGGTTTTCTCTCGATGAAGCGCTGAAGTTCGGCACGCTCCCGGAGATTTTTAATTTTGAAAATGAATCGGATAAGGCGATGTTTTTGAAGGCTTACTCCGAGACCTATTTCAAAGAAGAAATCATGACGGAACAAATTGTTCGCAATCTGCCGCCGTTCCGCCGTTTTTTGGATGTTGCGGCCCAAATGAATACCGGCGTTATCAACTATTCCAATATCGCGCGTGATATTCATTCCGATCCGAAAACCGTCAGCGGATATTACGACATATTGGAAGATACTCTGCTTGGGATTCGGCTTCCCGCTTATCACACGTCCATCCGAAAACAGCAAAAAAAGGCCTCAAAATTTTATCTCTTCGACACCGGCGTTGCCCGGACCTTGGCCGGACAGGTTGATTACGATTTGGTTCCGCGGAGCTTTGAATACGGGCAGTTGTTTGAGGCCTTTGTTATCAATGAGATTCATCGCTGTCTCACCTATCAGGGAAGGCAATTTAAGCTTTCTTACTTGCGGGTCAAAGAAGACCTGGAGATTGACTTGATTATAGAGCGCGGAAGGCTTGCCCCCATACTGGTAGAAATCAAATCCGCCAACAAGGTGGACGAACGCCACGCCAGGGGGCTGTTGACACTGGGGAACGATTTTAAATCACCCAAACAATATTTAATTTCGCAGGATCCGGATAGAAAGCGTTTTTCAAATGTGTTGGCCTGTCCGTGGACCGAGGTGATCGATCTTATTTTAAATGACGTATAGGCATAAATTTAGGGACACCATACTTCAATGCCGGCGAATGAAGTAGGGTGTCCCCTGAATTCTTTATTTACATTTAGCCTTAATTTTCATAAACAAAACGGGCGGTTGACCCGATGAACCCGATTCTTTTTTACACATTCGGCGGTTTGGCGGTGGTCACGGCCCTGTTGATGGTCACCCGCCAAAACCCGATCGCCTCCGCGCTGTGGCTCGTGGTCAATTTTTTTGCCTTTGCCGCCTTGTTTGCACTGCTGTCGGCCCATTTTATCGCGGTCATCCAAATCCTTTTATACGCCGGGGCCATCATGGTCCTGTTTATTTTTGTGATTATGCTGTTGAATCTGCGCGAGGAGGAAATTAAGCCGCGCCAGCTGCAATTTTCCGGTCTGTTGGGGGGCGGGTTGGTGATCTACCTGATTGTCCTGCTGGTACTGGGGCTTTTAAAAATCCCGGCCGCGCCGTTTGAAGCCTCCACCGAAGGCTTCGGTTATGTGGCCCCCGTCGGGCGCCTCTTGTTTACGAAATATTTGATCCCCTTCGAATTGACCTCGGTTTTGCTGTTGGTGGCGATTGTGGGGAGCGTGGTGATGGGGAAGAGGAAATTGTGATTACTTTAAACCACTATTTGATTCTGGCGGCCCTGCTTTTTTGCATCGGCATCTTCGGCGTGATCGTCCGCCGGAATATCCTGATTATTCTTATGTCGATCGAGCTGATGCTCTCGGCGGTCAACCTGGTCTTTATCGCCTTTTCCCGATATTTGGGCGGTCTCGACGGCCACGTCTGGGTTTTTATGGTCCTGACCGTAGCCGCGGCGGAGGCGGCGGTGGGCTTGGGTATTATCGTGGCGGTTTTCAGGAATAAAGAGACGGTCTATGTGGATGAAGTGAAAGAACTGAAAGGCTAGTAAAATGTTGGACCTCATTTACAAATACGTGAGTCCCCAAACCCTGGCCTGGCTTATTGTGGCGTTTCCTCTGGCCGGGGCCTTGCTCAACGGCATTCATTCTCTGCTCGCCGGGCGGTTTCATTTCAAGCCCTCAAAAGTTTTTACCTCCATCCTCGGTGTGGGACTCCCGTTTTTCTCCTTCGCGGTGACGCTCATTATCTTCGCAACCCTGATCGGTTTTCCGCAAGGCCAGGAACCGACGATGATCACCGGGCCGCTGTTTGAATGGGCCGCCACCCAAGGCCTCTCGATTACCTTTGGCTTAAAATTAGACCAGCTCTCCCTGGTGATGGCGCTGATTGTCACCGGTGTCGGCTCGCTGATTCATTTGTATTCCACCGGATACATGGCCCACGACGAAGGTTATGCCCGCTATTTTTCCCATCTCAATTTGTTTTTGACCTTCATGCTCTTGTTGGTTTTGGGCGACAGTCTTGTTTTGCTTTTTGTCGGCTGGGAAGGGGTTGGGCTTTGTTCTTATTTGCTGATCGGCTTCTGGTTTGAAGACCCCTACAAGGCCTACTGCGGGAAAAAGGCCTTCATTGTGAACCGGATCGGCGACACCGGCTTTTTGCTGGGGATGTTTTTAATTTATACCGCGCTGGCCGGCGCCGATCTTCCGGCCGAACAACATCAAAACCAGTTTTTTAATTTTGAGGTCATCCGGCACTTTTCGGCCTATCTGCTCCCGGCCGCCACGCCGATTTGCCTTTTGCTCTTTTTGGGAGCGGTGGGAAAATCGGCGCAGATTCCCCTCTATGTCTGGCTTCCGGATGCCATGGCCGGCCCCACGCCGGTCTCGGCCTTGATCCATGCCGCCACCATGGTGACCGCCGGTGTCTATATGGTTGCCCGGCTTTCCTTTTTATACGTGATGAGTCCGTTTGCCATGGAAGTGGTGGCCTGGACCGGCGCCATCACCGCCTTGTTCGCGGCAACGATCGGCCTGCTTCAAACCGACATTAAAAAGGTCCTGGCCTATTCTACGATTTCACAGCTGGGTTATATGTTTTTGGCCCTGGGCGTGGGCGCATTCAGCGCCGGCATTTTTCATCTGATGACCCACGCCTTTTTCAAGGCCCTGCTGTTTTTGGGGGCCGGGTCGGTCATTCACGCGCTGGGCGGCGAACAAGACATCACCAAGATGGGGGGTCTGAAAGAAAGAATGCCGATTACCTGCTGGACTTTTGTCATCGCCAGCGCCGCCATCGCCGGGATTTTTCCCTTTGCCGGATTTTTTTCCAAGGACGCGATTCTTTGGCATACCTTTCACGGCGGGCACATCTCCCTTTGGTTGATCGCCTTTTTGGGGGCGGGGTTGACCGCCTTTTATATGTTTCGGCTGGTCGGGATGGTCTTTTTCGGGGAGCCGGTGATGAAAGCCGCCCAGTGGATGAAGGTCCACGAATCCCCCCCCTCGATGGCTTCGGTCTTGATGATCTTGGCGGTCTTGTCCGCCGTCGGCGGCTGGATTGGGATTCCCTATGCCTTGGGCGGCGGCGATCATTTGCAGGAGTGGCTGGCTCCGGTCTTTGCCAAGACGGTCGGTGTCATCGAAATCGGCTCGCACGCCACCGAGATTGTGATGGCCGTACTTTCTTTGCTCTGGGCCCTGCATTTTGTGATTCTGGCCTGGGTGATCTATGCCCAGCGCAAAGAGTGGCCCGCACGGATGGCCGGGAGATTGCGTCTTTTGTACCGGCTGGTCTTTAACAAATACTGGATCGACGAGATTTACAACTTTTTGATTGTTCGTCCTCTGATTTGGACCTCCGAGAAATTTTTGTGGGGGATCATGGATGTCCGCCTGATCGATCAGTTCGGCGTGCATGGAACCGGCCGGATGATGCTGGTCTGGAACCGATTGGTGACCTTGATGCAGACCGGCGTGGTCCAGCAGTATCTCTTCTTTTTTGTGGTGGGGGTAATTTTGATTATTTGGGGGATGCTTTTTAAATGATTCCGGAAAACATTTTATCGATCCTTATCTTTTTGCCTCTGGCGGGAGCCGGGATTGTTTTGCTCCTGCCAAACAGGGAGACGGCGACCATCAAGGGATGGGCCTTGCTGACCACACTGCTGACCCTGGCCGCAAACATTTGGGCTTGGACCCATTTCGAGGGGAAAACCGATTTTGAATTTCAAAAAACGTATCTCTGGATTGAGGCCTTCAATATTTATTATCGGATCGGGGTCGATGGGGTGAGCTTTTTGCTCATCAGCCTCACCAACTTCATCATGCCGATCGCGGTCTTGTGCTCCTGGCGGGAGATACAGACCCGCGTTAAGGAATACATGTTTGTCATGCTGGTTTTGCACACCGGCATGGTGGGGACCTTTGCCGCCCTCGACGGCTTTTTGTTCTATGTTTTCTGGGAGGTCATGCTGATCCCGATGTATTTTTTGATCGGGGTGTGGGGAAGCGGGCGTAAAATCATGGCCGCCTTCAAGTTTATTCTCTACACGATGGCCGGCTCTTTGCTGATGCTGGTGGGGATTCTCTACATTTATTTCAAGGCCGGCCAGAGTTTTAATTTGTTGCAATGGTTGCAAACACCCTTCAGTTTTGCCGAACAGTTTTGGCTTTTTTTGGCCTTCGCCCTGGCCTTTGCCATTAAAGTTCCAATCTTTCCGTTGCACACCTGGCTCCCCGATGCGCATACCGAGGCCCCCACCGCCGGGTCGGTGATTTTGGCCGGCATTCTGTTGAAAATGGGGACTTACGGTTTCTACCGATTCGCCATGCCGCTCTTTCCCGACGCCGTTTTTTATTTCACCCCGCATATTTTAACCTTGGCGGTGATAGGGATTGTCTATGGCTCGCTGGTGGCGATGGTCCAAAAGGATATCAAACGCCTGGTCGCCTATTCCTCGGTGGCCCACTTGGGGTTTGTGATGCTGGGGCTGTTTGTCCTGAACAGCCGTGGAGTGGAGGGGGCGGTCCTGCAGATGCTCAACCACGGCCTTTCCACCGGAGCGCTGTTTTTGCTGGTCGGGATGATTTATGAACGCCGGCATAGCCGTCTGATCGCCGACTACGGCGGGATTGCCAAGATTGTTCCGATGTACAGTTTTTTCTTTTTGTTTGTCACTCTATCTTCGGTGGGCCTGCCCGGTTTGAATAATTTTGTGGGGGAGTTTTTGGTCCTGCTCGGGGCCTTTGAATTCGATTGGTTTTGGGCGGCGGTGGCAGTGGTTGGCGTGGTGTTGAGTGTTTGTTACATGTTGTGGATGGTGGAGCGGGTTTTCTTCGGTCCGGTCAAACAGGAAGAAAATCGGGGGTTGAAGGATTTGGGGTGGCGGGAGGCGGCCATCCTGGTTCCGATGTGCGCGTTGATGCTCTTGATCGGCGTTTATCCGAAACCGCTTCTCGATAAAATGCACGCCTCGACCGATGCCTTTTTGAAGTTGGCTACCCGGCAGGCAGAACAAACAATGGCCTATGATGAACGTTAACTGGATTCAATTTGCCCAGCAAATCGCCCCGTGGGCCCTCCCCCTGGCCGGCGGGCTCTTTCTGTTATTGGTTGGGCCTTTTTTGCCAAAAAAACATTCCCTTCATTTTGGATTTGCGCTGGCGGTGGTTTTGGCGAGCCTTTATTGGGCTTGGCAGCAATGGCTGAATGCTCAAGGAGACGCGATAGCCCTGATGCTCTTTGATAAATTCACCTATTTGTTTGTAATGTTTTTTCTGCTCGCTCTTTTGCTCACCTTGCTTCTTTCCTACAACTATCTCGAATCCTTCGGCCTGGTTCGTCCGGAGTATTACGCCCTGCTTTTGATTTCCGTGTTTGGGATGGGTTGCATGGCCGGCGGTCATGATCTGATGGTTGTTTTCCTGGGATTGGAAATCATGTCGGTGGCGGTTTACGTGCTGGCCGGATTTCAGCGCTCCAACGATCTTTGCGTGGAGGCGGCGTTAAAATATTTTATCGTGGGGGCCTTCGCCAGCGCCTTTTTGCTGTTGGGGATCGCCTTTATCTACGGGGCGATGGGGACGACCAATCTGATTGTTTTAAATAAAATGGGGATGAGCGGACTGGGGGTTGCCTCCAAAACTTTTTATTTTATCGGCATTTCCCTTTTGGGTGTGGGGCTGGGTTTCAAGATCGCCGCGGTTCCATTTCACTATTGGGCCGCCGATGTCTATGAGGGGGCGCCGGTGATCGTCACCACCTTCATGGCCACCGCGGTGAAGGCGGCCGGCTTTGCCGCCCTGTTGCGCGTGGTCTGGGCGATCTTTCAATGGGAGCCGGTTGTTTTATCCACCGTGGTTTGGGTGGCGGCCGCTCTGACGATGACGATCGGCAATTTGGCGGCCCTCGTGCAACGCAATTTAAAAAGAATGCTCGCTTATTCCTCGATCGCGCATGCCGGCTATGCCCTCGTGCCGCTGGTGGTTTATGCGGGGCGGGCGGAGGGTGTGGTCTCGAGCATCGGTTTTTATCTGTTGGCCTATATTTTGATGACGACGGGGGCCTTCGCGGTCTTGATCGCCTTGACGCAGTCGGAGGGGGCGGATCGGGAGCGTTGTGAGATGCAAGATTTGGCCGGCCTTGGGACAAAAAAACCCTTTTTGGG
>JACQMB010000062.1 GCA_016203765.1 Deltaproteobacteria bacterium | reverse complement strand
TGACGAACGCCTTGGCCGTGGAGCATCCGGAAAAACTTTTCAAAAAACCGTACGCCAAGACTCTTCCCGTCCCCGCCGCGGTCAAGACGGGAGGAGAGGCTCCCGTGATCATACAACATTGAAATATGTCGGCCGGGGCGGTCTCAAGCTGGAGGCCGCCCTTGGGCATTTTCAAATCGATCCCCAAGACACTATTTGCCTTGATGTGGGGGCCTCCACCGGCGGCTTTACCGATTGTTTGTTGAAGGCCGGGGCGAAAAAGGTCTATGCGGTCGACGTCGGCTACGGCCAGTTTGACTGGACATTGCGCAATGACCCGCGCGTCGTTCTCATTGAAAGACAAAATATTCGCCATTTAAGGCAAGAAAAAATTACCGAACCGGTCAATCTCGTGGTGATCGACGTTTCTTTTGTCTCCTTAAAACTCGTTTTTCCTGTCGTGAAGAAATTTTTGGCCTCCCAGTCTCAAATCCTAGCCCTCATCAAACCCAACTTTGAAGTCGAACCCAAACACGTCGGCAAAAAAGGGGTGGTCAAGGATCCGGCGTTGCATGAAAAGGTTGTGGAAGAGATCAAAGCGGCGGGCATCGTCCTCGGTTGGCGGTGCCAAGGCACTTGCCCCTCCCCGCTTTTGGGGGCGCAGGGGAACAGGGAGTTTTTTGTTTATTTCAAGATGGCTTGAATAATCTTTAGGCCGCTTTGGCGGTTAGTTTGATTCCCAGAGTATTAAGTAAAGTAAAAATGCTGTATAATTCGGGATTTCCTTTTTCGGAAAGCATTCGATATAAATTGGCCCGATCCAAATGCGTGCGTTTTGATATCTCCGTCATGCCTCCGTATGCTTCGGCTACATTCCTCAAGGCCTTGAGAAAATATTTTGGATCATCTTCTTCCAGAGCTTCATTAAGATATTCTGCCGCCTCTTCGGGATCCCTCAGAGATTCGATCAGGAATTTGTGGTAGCTTTTTGTTCTTTCTTTCATGGAATTACCCTCCGGCAATAATCTTCCCAATATGCTTGGGCCTTTTTTATGTCATTTTTCTGCGTTCTTTTATCTCCTCCGCATAAGAGGATAACAAGGGTATTACCCTCTTGGCCAAAGTAGATCCGATAACCCGGCCCATAATTTATTTTCATTTCAGAAATGCCTCGCCCGACAGCATTCCATTCACCCAGATTGCCTTCTTCTGTCCGATCCAACCGGACTCGGATCTTCCTTCTCACAACCTTGTCTTTGAGTCCATAAAACCAAGTTTCAAATGGGGCCTTTCCTTCGGGAGTCTGATAAATTTTGATTTCCCGCGGTTTGGCCTCCACGCCTCCGATTGTAGGTTATAACCTACAAGTTGTCAAGAGGGTTTGCAACAACACAATTCTCACTCTTAATCAGTTAAACCCCCAATTTTTATGAAAAATTTGGGAAAATCTAAAAGATTTTAACTGACTAACTTATTGAAATGATTTAACTTCTCTCTCTCTCAAAATTTTTTAAAAAGTTAATCAACTTTTTTTGACTTTTGCCGATAACTAAAGTAGGTAGAAAGAGACGTTTTAAAAACAGGAGGTGTGCCATGGGTAATCCATTATGTGTAACAAGTCATACGGTTGATCCTCGAAGCCAAGCTTTGCTGGCTGTGATAAAGGACGCGTACGATAACAATGCTTATAACGCGGCAGGCGACGCGCTTAGAGCTTTTGCCGATAGTTGTGATGCGGCCTCTGCTGGAAATGTTGCAGAGGCGATAAAGATAGCCTATGACAACAATGCTTATAACGCGGCAGGCGACGCGCTTAGAGCTTTTGCCGATAGTTGTGATGCGGCCTCTGCTGGAAATGTTGCAGAGGCGATAAAGATAGCCTATGACAACAATGCTTACAACGCGGCAGGCGACGCGCTTAGAGCTTTTGCAGAGCGATGTGGGGTACTAGCTCCACAAAGTGTAGCATTTGCTATCGGTGCAGCCTATGACAACAATGCTTATGATGCCGCTGGCGACGCAGCAAGATTATTTTCGAGGCCGAGTGAGGTTCGTAGTGGCGCAATTTTTATTCTTGGCGGCATCCAAACAAGGAGTCAAGCAAAGCCAGAAGGAATACTCGAGAAACTCATGAAAATGGATTGGAGCATACCCTTTTAAAAATAGCAATCATTCCCAAAGTTTCTCGCTTTTCAAAAATCAGTCCGTAGTCCCTGGTCCCTAGTCCCTAGTTGCTCCCCTTTTTATTCAATGTTATAAAATGGTTATGCGATTTTGGAGTCTCGTGGTGCTTGCGTTGTGGCTTTCTGCCTGTGCGCATGCGCCCAAGAGGGACCAGGGACCAGGGACCAGGGACTACGGACCGGCCGAGAATCCCTATTACTACCTGTTGCGTTCCAACCTCAAGGCCTTTGAGGGGGACCTGCCGGCCTCGCTGGCCGATTTGGAAAAGGCGATGGAGGCCTATCCCGACAATGTTTTTTTGAAATATCTGGCCGCCGAGCGCCACGCCAAGATGAACGAACTGGAAAAGGCCCAGGCCTTTATCCAGGAGGTTCTTCAAGCCAAACCGGACTGGTACGATGCCGAACTGCTGGCCGCCCAGATTTTGGAGGCCGGGGGAAAATTTACGGAGGCGGGCCGTATTTTTTCCAGGCTCATCGCGCAAAAACCGAAAGAGGAGCAGGGCTATTTCCAATTGGCCCAGAATCTGATCCACCAGGAAAAATACCCGGAGGCGATCCAGATTTTGCGCTCCTGGCTGGCGCAGGAACCCGACTCCACCGCCACCCTTTATACCATCGCCACCATTGAGAGCATTTACCTTAACAATCCCGACCAGGCCCTGGCCACTTTTCAAAAAATCCTGAAGCTGGATCCCGACAATTTCCGGGTCCGCAACCAGATCGCGCAGATCTATTTAAAGCAGGAGAAAAAAGAAAAGGCCTTGGAGCAATTTTTAAAAATTGAACGGCTGTTTCCGGGCGATTTAAGCGTCAAACTCCAGATCGCTTTTATCTATCAGGAAACGGAACAAATGGAGAAGGCCATCGACAAACTCCGGGAGATGGTGAGGCTCAATCCCGAGGCCGACCGGGTCCATTATTATTTGGGGCTGTTGTATGAAAGGGCCCGGCGGGACGCGGAGGCGCTGGCCTCTTTTGAAAAAGTGCCGCCGGCCTCCAGCCTTTATAAAGACGCCGTTCTGCACCGGGTGGCCCTCCTCCGCGAGGCCAAGGCAGATGAAAAGGCCGTCAAAATTTTAAAGACCGCGGTCGCAAAAAAACCGGAAACCGCTTCCTTCTATCAACTCCTCTCCATTTTGTATGAGGATAGTCAAAAGCCGGAGGCCGCGGCGGCGATTTTAAAAGCGGGGATCAGAAAACTGCCGGCCGACGAGGACCTCCATTTCAACCTGGGGACCCTCTATGACCGCCTTCAACGAAAAGAAGAGAGCCTGGCCATGATGCGCAAGGTTTTGGAGTTGAATCCCGACAACGCCTCGGCCCTCAATTATATCGGTTATACCTATGCCGAGACGGGAGAAAATCTGGAGGAGGCCGAGGCGATGATTTTAAAGGCCCTCAAGATCAAACCGGGCGACGGTTATATCACCGACAGCCTCGGCTGGGTCTATTTTCAAAAGGGGGATTTGAAAAAGGCGTTTCAAACTATTCAAACGGCCCTGAAAATCCTGCCGGAGGAGCCGGTGATTGTGGAGCATATGGGCGACATCTATTTGAAAATGAAAAACAAACGCCGCGCCCGCCGCCTTTTTGAAAAGGCCCTGGAGCTGGGCAAAAAAAAGGAGAAACCGAACCTTGAGGAAATCGAACGCGTGGACAAAAAACTTAAAGAGATTTCTTAGCAATCTTTTTTTGTTTGGGGTCATGGTTGGGGGGTGCAATTTTGAAGTACCCAAGGATCCCCATACCCTCGTCCAAAACCTTCCCACCGATCCGGAGCGCCTCAACCCGATCATTGCCAACAGCGCTTATGCCGGCGTGGTCAACGGTTTTTTGTTCGAATCGCTGATAGATCTGGACCCGCAAACCCTTGACCCGAGGCCTCTGATTGCAAAACGGTGGGCAATTTCCCCCGATCGCCTCCAATACACCTTTTTTTTGAGGGAGGATGTCACCTGGCATGACGGTCACCCCTTCACCGCGGAGGATGTTCTCTTTGCCTATGAAAAAATCAAGGATCCAAAATCGGATGCCGCCCCCTTGCGCAACTATTTCAAAGACGTCCTGAAGGCCGAAAAAATCGATGACACCACCGTCCGCTTTACCTACACCCAGCCCTATGTGGGGGCGTTAATTACTTTGGGGCTGATGCGTCCCATGCCGAGGCATATTTTTGAGGGGACCGGTGATTTCAACACCCATCCGGCCAACCGCGCCCCCGTCGGCAACGGCCCGTTTCGTTTTGTGGAGTGGAAGACGGGAAGCCGCATACTCTTGGAACGGAATGAAGACTATTGGGGGAAGCCCTATGCCATTCGTAAAATCCTTTTTAAAATCATTCCGGATGAAATCATTGCCTTTCGGCTTTTCAAAAAGAAAACGCTCGATTTGATCGAGGTGACGCCGCTCCAATGGGCCCGGCAGACCGGCACCGAAAAATTCAGGGAAAACTTCGTCAAGCACAATTTGTTTACCCCCTTCGGGGCGTACCGCTATTTGGGTTGGAATCTCAGCCGCCCCTATTTTCAGGACCGCCGTGTTCGGCGGGCCTTGGCCCACCTGGTCGACCGCGAAGAGATCAACCGGAAACTCCTCTTCGGCCTGTATCATGTGATCACGGGTCCCTATTATCCTTTGGGCCGTAATTATAATCGGCATTTAGAGCCCATGGCCTATGATTTGGAAAAAGCGAAAAAATTGCTCGCGGAGGCGGGTTGGATCGACCAGGACGGCGACGGCGTTCGCGAGAAAGAGGGCGTTCCCTTTAAATTTACCCTTCTTTTTTCCAGCGGCGTTCAATTTTACGAACAACTGACGCCGATCTTGAGAAGGGATTTTTCCCAGGCAGGCATTCAGGTCGAGTTAAGGCGCCTGGAAGCGGTGACCTTGTTTAAGATGATGCAGGAGCACGATTTTGACGCCTACCTTGCCGCCTGGGGAAGGGGGGCGGGGGAGGAGGACCTCTATCAGATTTGGCATTCCTCCCAAATGGAGGGGGGATCGAACTATGTCCGCTTTGCGAACGGCCGGGTGGATCGCCTTCTGGAGGAGGGGCGGAGGGAGTTCGACGTTCAAAAAAGGGCCAGGCTCTACGGGGAAGTCCATAAAATTTTGTATGAAGAACAGCCTTATCTTTTTATGTTTGCCAGGCCCGAACTGATCGCCAGGGATAACCGTTTTAAGAATGTCAGGGAATATCCGATCGGCCTGGAGATGCGCGAGTGGGTGATGGAATAATGGGGGCTTATCTTTTCAAGCGGTTTTTGCTTTTGTTTCCCACCCTGTTGGGAATTGTATTGATCACCTTCATTGTTATCCGGCTCGCCCCCGGCGACCCGGCGGAGATGAAATTGAAGGCCCAGGGCCAGGGCCTTTTGGCGGACCAGGCCGCAACCAGTATTATCGAGGAGACCCGCAAACTCTACGGCCTGGATAAACCGATTCCCGTTCAATTTCTGCTCTGGTTCAAAAGAGTGGCGACGTTTGATTTTGGGACCTCCTATAAAGACGGTCAATCGGTTTTAAAAAGGGTGGGACAGGCTCTGCCGATCACCTTAACCCTTAATGTTTTAACCCTCTTTGTCATCTATTTTATCTCCATTCCCTGGGGGATATTCACTTCTTTAAAACCGGCCGGTCTTTTTGACCGCCTTTCGGCACTGCTTTTGTTCGTTCTCTACTCCCTCCCCTCCTTTTGGGTGGCGATGCTTCTGATCGTTTTTGCGGCCGGCGGCGATTATTGGGATCTGTTTCCGATAGCCGGTTTTATCTCCGACGGGGCGGAGGTTTTGAGTTTTTCACAGAAGATCGCCAACGTCGCTTGGCACCTGATCTTGCCGGTGGTTTGCCTGACCTACGGCGGGTTTGCCTTTCTGGCCCGGTTTTCACGGGCGACGATGCTGGAGGTGATCCATCAGGATTTTATCCGCACCGCCCGCGCCAAGGGGTTGGCCGAATGGAAAGTGATTTTGAAACATGGATTTCGCAACGCCCTGATTCCGCAACTGACGCTGTTGGGAACGTTATTGCCGGCCCTGCTGGGCGGTTCGGTTATCATTGAACAGATTTTTGCCATTCCGGGAATGGGGCGCCTTGGCTTTGAAGCGGTGTTGAACAGGGATTATCCCGTGATCATGGCCATCGCCACCATCGATGCGTTTTTAACGTTGGTGAGTTTATTGATCAGCGACCTTTTGTACGCGGTGGTTGATCCGAGGATTACGTTTGAGGCAAGGGGATGAAGCAATCCTATTGGCATCTGGTTTGGGGGCAATTCAAACGCCAGCGACTAGCCCTCTTCTCGCTGGGGCTGGTTTTGTTATTGGGCTCTGTGGCTCTCCTCGCCTCTTGGCTTTCCCCCTATCCTCCCGACTTTTACGATTTGAACCGGATACTGCTCCCCCCCGGTGGTGCGCACTGGCTGGGGACCGATGATCTGGGCCGCGATGTTTTAAGTCGTTTGATTTATGGCGCGCAAGTCTCGTTGAGCGTCGGTTTTGTCGCCGTCAGCATTTATGTGGCCATCGGCATTTTGCTGGGGGCGCTGGCCGGCTACTACGGCGGTTGGATCGACATGGTCATTTCGAGGGCGATCGAAGTGATGATGTGCTTTCCGACCTTCTTTTTGATCCTCGCTGTCCTGGCCTTTGTGGGACCGAGCATTTATAACATCATGATCGTAATCGGGATCACCCAGTGGACCGGGATTGCGCGCCTGGTGCGGGGGGAGATTTTGAAATTTCGCGAACGGGAGTTTGTGCTGGCGGCCCGGCAGGCCGGCGCCAAAGACGGGCGGCTGATTTTTAAACATTTATTGCCGAACGCGTTGGCCCCCGTTCTGGTCTCGGCCAGCTTCGGTGTCGCCTCGGCGATTCTAACCGAGTCGGCGTTGTCGTTTTTGGGCTTTGGCGTCCCGCCGCAGACTCCCAGCTGGGGTTCGATCCTCTCCCAGGCCCAGGCCTACATGGACACCGCATGGTGGCTGACCCTGGCGCCGGGCCTGGCGATCTTTTTAACGATCACGGCTTATAATTTGGTGGGGGAAGGGTTGAGGGATGCCATCGATCCGAGGTTGAAGGATGTGCTTTAGAGGTGTCATTGCGAGCCCGAAGGGCGAAGCAATCCAAATGGCTCACTGGATTGCTTCGCTCCCTTCGGTCGCTCGCAATGACAAATATGTTACAAATTAAAAATCTCAAAACCTATTTCTACACCCCCTCTTCCGTCGTTAAGGCAGTCGATGATGTTTCATTTACAATCGGCAAAGGAGAGGCGGTCGGGCTAGTAGGCGAGTCGGGTTCGGGCAAGAGTGTTTTGTCCCTTTCCATCTTGCGTCTGGTTTCCAGACCGGGAAAAATCACCGGCGGCGAAATTTGGTGGGAGGGGCGGGACCTGCTCAAACTTTCCGAAAGAGAGATGCGCGCCGTGCGCGGCAAAAAAATCGCCATGGTCTTTCAGGAGCCGATGACTTCTCTCAACCCTGTTTTTACCATCGGGGATCAGATTGCCGAGGCCATTCGGGAACATGAAGGGGGGGGCAAAAAGGCCGTTCACGCCCGCGTGATTGAATTATTGAAACTGGTCGGCATCCCGGCACCAGAAGAGCGAATCGGCAACTACCCCCACCAGATGTCGGGGGGGATGCGTCAGCGGGCGATGATCGCGATGGCCCTGGCTTGCAAACCCGATTTGTTGATCGCCGATGAGCCGACCACCGCGCTGGATGTGACGATCCAGATGCAGATTTTGACCCTGCTAAGAAAATTGCAGGATGAATTGGGGATGGCCCTGCTGTTGATCAGCCACGATTTTGGGGTGGTGGCGGAAACCGCCCATCGGGTGATGGTGATGTATCAGGGGAAAATCGTGGAGACCGCCCCGGTGGTGGAGATCTTCAAAAAACCGCAACACTGGTACACGCGGGAACTTTTAAAATCTATTTTGCCGTTGAAAAAATTGCCGAAGGACCAACCCTTTCCAACCATCCAAAAGGAAGGCCGATGACATTGTTAAAAGTGGAAAATCTGGTCAAACACTTTCCAACCGGGGGCGGATTTTTTGGCAAGGGAAGGCTAAAAGTCCACGCGGTCAATGGCGTATCTTTTGAAGTCGCCAAGGGAGAGACCTTGGGTGTGGTCGGCGAGTCGGGGTGCGGCAAGACGACCTTGGGTCTTTTGCTTTTGAAGTCAATTCAGCCGGATGCGGGGCAAATTTTTTTCGAGGGGCAGGATGTTACCAGGATGTCCCAGCGGGATTTCCGCCCCCTGCGGGCCCGGATGCAGATGGTCTTTCAGGACCCGTATGCCTCGTTAAACCCCCGGATGCGGATTGGAGAAATAATCGAAGAACCGTTGGCCATTCATGGCAGAGGGAGCAGGAAGGAACGTCAAGACCGGACGATCGAACTTTTGGAATTGGTAGGGCTTGAAGCCCGCGATTTCAACAAATACCCGCACGAATTCAGCGGCGGCCAGCGCCAGCGGATCGGCATTGCCAGGGCGATTGCCTTGAATCCCGATCTTATTATTGCGGATGAGCCGGTCTCTTCGCTCGATGTTTCCATCCAGGGGGAAATTTTAAATTTACTGCGTGACCTGCAAAAGAAATTCCAACTGACATATATTTTTATCTCGCATGACTTGCGGGTCATCTCCCAGATGAGCGACCGGATCGCGGTGATGTATTTGGGAAAAATAGTCGAACTGTTTTCGGCGGAAGACCTGGCCCATGTGAAACATCCCTACACCCAGGCTTTGCTGAAAGCCGTCCCCTCGGTTGATCCTACGCAAAAAAAAGAGAAAGCCCCGTTGGGCGGCGATGTCCCAAGCCCCATCCAATTGCCAAGCGGATGTTCATTTCATCCCCGTTGCCCCTATCGTGAGATCGTTTGTGAGCGGACCGAGCCTCTGCTTGAAAAAAAAGAGGGGGGTCATCTCGCCTCTTGCCACTTCATCGATAAAGTTCCCAAGGAAATTAACATATAACCTGGTAGTAATTTTTTCCCTGCCGCGTATCCCTTTGCTCCATCTCTTTTTCCACGGCGTTAAAGACAGCCAGTTTGTTGACTGACCAGTCAGGGGCGAGGGTCAAGTGTCGGGGGGCGTGGGCGTTGACCCTGTGGATAATGTATTGGGGCGGGGTGAGTTCCAAAAACCCAATCGTCCAATCGACATATTCTTCTAAAGTGAGTGGTTGGTAACCCCCCGTGAGATATTCCTGGGCCAGTTGCGTTCCCTTGACGACATGCAGGTTATGAATCTTGACCGCGTCGATGGGAAGATCGGCCAAAAAACGGGCGGTGGTTAAGACCTCTTCCTTCGTTTCTCCTGGAAGCCCAACGATGACATGGGCACAGATGGGAATGGCGCTGTTTTGCTTCCACATTTTGACCGCCTCGGCAAATTGGCGGGAGGTGTGGGCCCGGTTGATTTTTTTCAACGTTGCGTCGTTGGCCGTCTGCAATCCGATCTCAATCCAACACACTTTTCCCAAGTCGTTTAAATCTTTAGCCCACCCTGCGTTCAGACAATCGGGCCGGGTCGATAAAGCCAGTCCCACGACATCGGGGTGATCCAGGCCGGCCCGGAATTTGTCTAACAAAACCTCCCGATCGCCATAGGTCGAGGTAAAACTCTGAAAATAGGCAATAAATTTGGGGCTCTTGTGCCGTTTACGGAGATAGGCGATCCCCTCGGCCAATTGCTCCCGAATTGGTTTTTCACGCCGGGGACCCGTACGGGGGGCATAGGAGGCGTCGTTACAGAAAGTACAGCCCCCTGTGGCCAAGGTCCCGTCGATGTTCGGGCAGGTCGTACCGGCCGAAAGGCTCACTTTAAAGACTTTGCAACCAAAGCGCTCTTTGAGCCAGCCGTTGAGGTCGCGGTAGGGTTTGGCGTGGACCACGGACTACGGACTACGGACTACGGACTAAAAAAGCAACGGAAAACAGGGAATGGACAAAATAGGTATAATTTAACCCGTCTATTCAGTAAAAATCATTTGCCTAACTATCTGTAAAACAACGAAATAAAATTTTGTTTTCAGCTGGAGGCCTTTTAAGTCAAAATTTTGACATGTATATTTTAACCCATGCCGTGATAAAAAAATAAAAAAAATGCAGTATATAAC
>JACQMB010000069.1 GCA_016203765.1 Deltaproteobacteria bacterium | reverse complement strand
CTATTATTTTCCCCTGCTGGCCCTGGCGCGCTACCAAGGGGTCAACGCTTGAAAGTTGAAAATGCCTCATTGACAAAAGGACCGCATTTTCAACTTTCAAGCGTTGACCCCTTCTTCTTGAAGAGTTTTTCGGCCTGTTTCTTAAATTGCTTCAAGGTCTGCGGCAGGCTTTTTTCAATCAAGGTCTGGGTGATGGTTTTCGGGACCCAGAGGCCGAATTCAATGTCAATCGCATAGGCCGCCTGCGTTAAATAATCATCGATCATTTTCAGCTCCCAGCTCCCGCAGTTTTTCTTCATCAGATCACCGCTCTTAAGTTTCCAATAAACCCCCTGCGGCGGATCCAGATCAATCAACAACGTGTAGGAGATCTCCTTGATTAAATTCAGATGGAAATTGACCTCCATTTGGTTGTCGTCGATCCAGACTACCTTGGTCTTTTTCATGTCGGGAAGGAATTTGGGGTAGGACTCAAAGTCGGTAACGCAGTCAAAGACCGTTTGGATGGGGGCCTTGATTTGGATGTTCTTTTGAACCATCGTCTAAAAAACCAGCGGTTTCACGTTGAAATTATGCGTGACCCGCAGATAGCGAAGGGTGCCGGTGGTGGAACGCATAACGATGGAGTGTGTCTCGGCACCGCCCGGAAAGAAACGGACCCCCTGGAGAAAGTCTCCGTTGGTAACCCCGGTGGCGGCGAAGGTGACGTCGCCGCCGGCCAACTCTTCGGTCCGGTAAATTTTATCAAGCTCCCGAATCCCCATTTGAAAGGCGCGCTGTTTCTCTTCCTCATTCCGAAAGGCCAGGCGTCCCTGGATTTCCCCCCCGACACAGCGGAGGGCGGCCGCGGCCAAAACCCCTTCGGGGGCCCCGCCGATCCCCATCAGGACATCCACCCCCCGGTCCGGCCAGCAGGTGGCCAGCGCGGCCGAGATGTCGCCGTCCTGAATGAGGCGAATGCGCGCCCCCGCCGATCTCACTTCGGTAATCAAGTCCTGATGACGGTCACGATTGAGGATGATGGCCGTGAGCTCCGAAACGGAAGTCTTTTTGGCCTTGGCGATGTTTTTTAAATTTTGAGTCGGTGTCTGGGTCAGGTCAATGGCCCCTTTTGCGTCCGGCCCCACGGCAATTTTTTCCATGTAGGTGTCGGGGGCGTTGAGAAATTCCCCCTTGTTGGCGATGGCCAGAACCGCCATGGCGTTATAACGCCCCTGGGCCGTGATGGTGGTTCCCTCCAGCGGATCGACGGCGACATCCACCTCCGGGCCTTCCCCGCTTCCGACCGCCTCGCCGATGTAGAGCATGGGGGCCTCGTCCCTCTCCCCTTCGCCGATGACCACCCGTCCCCGGATGCGGATATTTTCCAATGTCTTGCGCATGGCATTCACCGCCGCTTCATCGGCTTCTCTCTCTTTTCCCTTTCCCACCCACCGGGCGGCGGAAAGGGCCGCGGCCTCCGTGACCCGCACGCATTCCAAAGCCAGGTTGCGATTCATGGCCTCTGCGTACCAGTCTCCATTCAGGAAGTCAACAGGGTCACCGATCTGACCCTCTGACAGTTTTTTCAACATTTTTTTGTTTCGGCGGCAGGAGCCTGCTGGCGTTGCTGCGCCAGCAGGCTCCTGCCACCCATGCTTAAACAACAAAGTATGTCGTCCATTGAAATGAGCGAGGGAGGTTTGTTTTCGTCCGCCGTGAGCGAGCCGGTCTCGCAGGACCTGGTCCTGCGAGAATGGCGAGCGGAAGGCGACGAAAACAAATTGTCGAGCGATATGCAGATCAATCAGAGGGTGGTCAGTGTCACCTCTGCGTCTACTGGGCAAAATTCAGGAAACCTGGACGAGTTCGAGCTTTCCTCTCCAGCGTGTTTGCAAAATTTGTTTGAAGGCCTGGTGTTTGGGTTGCTTTAAGTCGGGATCCTGGTCAATCAGTTCAAAGGCGGCCGTGCGGGCCAGGCTTAAAATATCCATGTCGCGGGCCAGGTTGGCGACTTTAAAATCGGGCATCCCCGATTGTTTGGTCCCCAAAAATTCGCCCGGGCCTCGGATTTCCAGGTCTTCTTCCGCAATCCGAAAACCGTCGTTCGACTCGACCATGATGTTGAGCCTTCGCTTGGCATCTTCGCTTCGCCGGTAGTCGGCCATCAGGATGCAATAGGATTGAAAGTGGGAGCGCCCCACCCTGCCCCGCAATTGATGGAGTTGGGAGAGGCCGAATCGCTCCGCGTGCTCAATGACCATGGCGGTGGCGTTGGGGCAGTCGACCCCCACCTCGACCACCGAGGTGGCGCACAGGATATGAATTTTTTGCGCCTTGAAGGCGTGCATGATTTCGTCTTTTTGCGCCGGGGGCATGCGGCCGTGGAGCAAGGCCACTTTATGTTGCGGCTCAAAAATTCTTTTGAGTTCTTCCGACATTTCGGTGGCGTTTTTCAGGTCGAGCTTTTCGCTTTCTTCGATCAGGGGATAGACGACAAAGACCTGATGATTTTTATCCAGTTCCTGGCGCATCCCCCGGTAGAGCATTTCGCGCTGTTTTTCACCGTACAAGCGGGTGGCGATTTTTTTTCGCCCCTTGGGCATTTCCCGAATCACCGAGACATCGAGGTCTCCATAAGCGGTCAAGGCCAAGGTGCGCGGAATAGGCGTCGCGGTCATGACCAAAATGTCGGGTGAAGGCCCCTTTTTGTGGAGGGCCTGGCGCTGCAACACCCCGAAACGGTGCTGTTCATCGACGACCGCGATCCCCAGTTTGGCGAAAGTCAGCTCGTCCTGAATCAGGGCATGGGTTCCCACCACCAAGGGGGTCTCCCCCTGCGCCACCGCCCGGTACAAATTTTCCCTTTCCTTGCCTTTGATTCCGCTGGTGATCAGACCGACCGGGATATTTAGGGGGGCTAAAAATTTGGAGACGGTTTGAAAATGCTGTGCGGCCAAAATTTCGGTCGGGGCCATGAGGGCGGCCTGATAACCGTTGGCAATGGCCTGCAGGCAGGCGGCCAGGGCCACCACCGTCTTGCCGGAGCCGACATCCCCCTGCAGAAGGCGGTTCATCGGATACCGTCCTTCCATATCGCGCCGGATTTCCTCCAGGACCTGTTTTTGGGCGCCGGTCAGTTCGAAGGGAAGCGCGGCCAACAATTTTTCGTGCGGCCCTTGTTGAAAGGGAAAGGCGATCCCCTCCTGCCGGACGATGCGCGATTTTTTCATGGCGAGGCCCAGCTCCAAAAAGAAAAACTCGTCGAAGATCAGCGTGCGATGGGCCTGACTGCGGCGGGAGTTGAGCAGGTCGATGGAAATATCGGACGAAGGAAAATGGAGCAGGGCGATCGACTCCCACGGATCGGCCAGATGATATTTTTCCATAAAGTCGACCGGGAGTTTGGGACGCAGATGTTTTCCGTAAAGATCCCAGGCATTGCGCACGATCCGGCGCACGGTTTTTTGATAGAGCCCTTCGGTCAGGGGATAGACCGGCAGGATTTTACCGCCGATCTCCGAGGCCTCGGTCTCCTTGTCGAGGATTTCAACGTCGGGATGAATAAACTGGCGGGTGTGGCGATAACGGCTTACCTCGCCGGCCAGGAGAACTTTTTGGCCGACTTGAAACATCTGGCGCATCCGGTTGAGGTAAAAATGAAACCATTTGGCCGAAATCTTGCCCGTTTGATCGCCAACAATAATTTCATAGATCTGTTTTCCCTTTCTCCCCAGAAAGGCGGGCCCGGCGGCCTGGACAAAGCCGATGACCGTTCGTTCCTTCCCCTCTTCCACCCCGGCTATCGTGTCGATTTTGCGGCGGTCGATATAGCGGCTGGGGACCAGACAAAAAAGATCCTCCACCGTAAAGACATTCAGCTTGGCCAGTTTCTTCGCCAACACCGGCCCCACCCCCTTCACATATTGCACCGACGTGGCCAGGGGGGATTCGTCTGCACGTGTCATCGGCAACAGGCATACCAAGGCGGGGAAAAATTTCCAAGCCCCAAAAATTTTCGCTCGATGGTGATGTTTCGAAGGCCTCCGGGAAGGAGGGGCTCGAAGATTCCCCCGCGCTTGGGTGTTGCGGGATCCCGCTAGGCGGCAACTCCACAATCGCGGCAAACTTCGATGGTTGAGGTTTAATCCCTGAATCCCCCGCTAAATCCCGCAACACCCAGCGCGCGGGTACTTCTCGCCCCCCTCCATTCCCCGACACCTTCTCAACAGCACAACCTCGCTCCCTATATTTAGAGCGAGAATTGTGCTGTTGCAAATCCGCAAGCGAGCTGGCCTGGCAACGGCCGGAAGGATCGCTTCCGAAAGCGACTTGTGCAGGAGCGAAGCCCGTATGAGCCGAAAAAAATGGTATTGGTTTCCCCGGTTGGGGGTCGACGGAGGAGAACACCAACCGGGGCTTTTGAAACCAAACCATTTTTTTCGGCGAATAGGGCGAGCGGGCACGGAGCTTTCGGAAGCGTATCCTGGAGGCCTTGCTGGGCCAGCGAGGAAAAGGTTTGAAACGACACCATCGAGCGAAAATTTATTGGGTTTCGGTAACGGTAAACTCCGTCCGGCGGTTTTTGGCGCGGCCAAGGTCGGTGTTGTTGTCGGCAATCGGGCGCGATTCGCCGTAGCCCTCGGCGATCAGGCGGTCGGCCTCGATCCCTTTTTGAATCAGGTAGTCGCGCACCGAGTTGGCCCGCTTCAGCGACAGACGGTTGTTGTATTCATCCGAGCCGATCCAGTCGGTATGCCCCTCCACGCGGAGTTTCCGGATTTGCGGGTTTTGCCCCAACACGGTCACCACATCATCCAGGATCGGATAGGAGACCGGACGAATGTTCCAGCGGTTGAATTCGAAATGGACCGTCTGGGTGATAATGATTTTTTCTTCATAGGGGGCGTCCACCACCACCGGCGTCTCCTCCCCCGCTCCTTCCAGCTCCACCACCTTGGTTTTTTTATAGCGGATCTGGGCCAGGGCGTGAAATTTGGGGGCGCCGAAACCGCGGCCGAGCCCGGTTCCGCCCGACAGGCCGAACGACCAGCGTTTGATAAAACCGGGGGAATAGCGCAGACCCCCCAGCCAGGCGAACGGCGATTGGATCTGATGGGCCCAAGGCTTTTGGATGGCGGTATACCCGAAGACCTCCCCCACCATTTCAAAATCCTTTCCCAAAGGCATGCTGGCCCCTCCCGACAAAAGGAGAAGATCATCCACAATGGCATTGGCCGTATCGGAAGACCAACGGGTCTCCTTGACCGATTGCCAGCCGGCGTTCAGTGCCAGAAAAACCTTTCGTTTAATGTTGGCGTCCAGGATTAATTTGGCCCCCCCGGTCATGGATCCAAAACCGTCCATATAAAAGCCGCTCCCGATCGGAATGGTAACGAAGGGCTGAAGACTCAACCCGATCGCGTGACGGTCGGGATCGAGGATGCGGGCCTTGAGGGCGAAGATCGGGTCCCCCAGTTTGGTCACCGTCTCCTTGGGGCACGACCCGGTCACCGTGCACTGGGTGGAACCGGCATGGATAAAATTGTAAAAGGTCTCATAACCGACCACCGGAAAGTCGACGCCGACGTTGAGCCAGTCGGTCACCCCCAAGGCGCCCGTAAAGAACCCCACCAACAGGTCATCTACCACTCCGGAAATACGCCCTGTCCCCGTCAGATTGACTTCCGCCGGCTCAAAGGCGTAACTCGCGTTAAAGCCGAGGTGATAGCCCCATTGATAAAGCCCCTGCGACTGCTCCGTGATAAAATAGCGGCTCCCGTCCATGGAGGGGCGGATGAAAATAATACTGTTGCTTCGAAAGGCTTGAGCGCCCGAAGGGAGAGCCAGGGAGACCGCCAAAAGAATCCAAATCCATGCCCGCATTTCGTCGCATAATAAAGGGATGGGCGAAGTTCGTCAATGAAAGAGTCTTTTCTTGTGCATCTACGCAACTTTTTTCCCCTTCCTGCCGATAATATATAAGAGAGCCGAACATGGATGCCGATTTACAATTAAAAGGCCTTTTGGGCGGGGTGGTTCAAACCGAGCAGACCGAGGCCATTGTCCACTGCGACCCCCGCTCCCTGGCGCTTGGGACCTGTGAAGGGCCACCCCCCATTGAGGAGACCGAAACGCGCCGGTTTTCCGTCGGGGTCGGTGCCGTCACCCACTTCTCCATTCCCAGCCGAAATTCGACCGTTCAGTTTCGCCCGCAGGCGGGCGCATACCTGTTTCATCCCCTTGACGCCGCTCCCGCCCTGGGCGCGGGGCTCCGGCATGCCCCCTCCCGGCTCGAGCTGGGTGTCCAAGCCTTGTACGGCGCGGTCAGCAAGAATCCGGGCGGGCTGATCGGCCTCGACTGGCAGCCGGCGAGAAAAACAAATCTGCAGGTGGGGGGAAACTTTCGCTACCTCGACGGCCCGGCCTTCTATTTTTCAGCCGCCTGGGTCTTTGACTTTTTTCCGAAGACCGATAGCTAACAGAAGAAACAGCGGCCATCCCCAAAGATTTTTGGGACGGAGAGCGGCGGGATGCATTTGACAGCTCGACGTTGCGGCCAGTTCTTCCTCTTCCACAACCTCATCCGTACCGTCGTCAACCGGAGCGGGCGGTGGAGCCGGTTCGGGGGGAGGCGGGGCGGGAGGAGGTTCGGGAGTCTCCGGGACAACGGGCTCCTCCGGTTCGGAGGGCTCTTGTGCATCTTCCAGCGCCTCTTCGACCGCGTCCCAGTTGATCGTGGCGATGCGGCAGATGTGACATCCCAAATAATCGTCCGGCCGGAAGGGGGCGGAAAAACCGCTCAACTTTCCGTTCCGATCAATCACCAAAAGGGTAAAAGGATAGTAACGGGAAGAGCCCAGCGACAGGAGATCGGAGGTCAACCCTGGATATAAATATTCCCGACGGGGAGGAAGTTGTTTTGGAACATCGATCTCAAAGCGACGGGATTTAAATTGTTCGGCGCGGATCAGAAAAACCCCTTCGGCATGGGTCTGATCCGGTTCGGGATTCTGGAGGTAGACCTCCAGGGTGTAGGGGAAGGCCACGCGATCGGGGACGCTTCCGACGATCCGCCACGAGTCGAACTCTTCAAAAACATCCTCCACCGCCGGTTCTCTGGAACGGACCTTCTCCGTAAAGGCCATCCCGCCCAATTGATTCTGCCACATCTCATTGTCTTCCCACGTAATGCCGGAGGCCTGTTCATCAAGGCGCACCGCCGCCCCCTCATTCTCGCGAAAGCGGATGCCGCTGAGCTGGATATGATCCGCCGCCACGCAAAGGGCGTGTTGGGGAAAGGCGTGCAGGTTGATATTTCTTAACACAATATTATCGGCTGAAAGGGTCTCTTCCCATTCCGCCAGAACCTGGGTGTTCGGATTTATATCCTGCCCATCGGTCGCTTCGCGCCACAGGCGTTGTACGTCCAGGCCGAGGTAGAGACCGCAGTCGCTGCCCACCCCCCGCAGGCTCTCTCCCTCCAAAACGGCGCGGTGGTTTTCCGAACTTTCGAGAATCAGGGTTTCTCCCTTCCCCGCCAAAAGGGGCGGCAGGGGTTTTTCTACCCGGTAACGGCTTTCGGTCAAAAACAGCCGCCGGACCGCCCGGCCCCGTTCGTTGGTTCCGTCCCGGCAATAATCATGATAGGGGTTTACCACGCGGTTGCCGTAGACGTCGCGCGACTCTTCACGCCAGGCCTGATTGATGATCCAAAGATAGTCGCGCAGGGTGTATTCCGGTTCGTCCCGGTCGAGGGTGTAACGGTCTTCCGGGGATTCAACATAACAGGGACGGGCCCAGGCCTTGCCCGCGGTCCACGTCAGCAAGGTTATCCCAAGCATCATGCAAAAAAGATTCTTCTTAATCATTTGCTTCATTTGTAAAACCTCTGGACCATTCATTTTCAACCTGCTCTCCAGGGCGTTCATCGTGAGGTTTCCAGCCTCCTCCAAAAATATATTTGAAGTGGTGGAGAATCGGCCCTGACCCCCCGTACAATCCAAAGGCCCCATCGGGACTTTGGGCATAGAAACCGTAGGCCGCTCCCAGGTGGAGCCCTTCGTGAATGGCGGACTCATAAAAGTTTAAATCGTCATAATTTCTCTCCTCCCAGGCCTGCCCAAAAGTTAATTGCGGCGCGGACCAAAACAGATGACCATAATTTTCGAGCTCAAAACTCAGTGCCGGACGGAAATCCAGGAACAAAAATACGCCCGCGTTTGCGGTCTGGGTATTTGTATTCCACAACGTTCTCCTGAACTGGACCCGCTCCCCAAAAATTTGATCCATGTTGAATCCGGCATGGCGGGCGGCCTCCCTGGTCTGTTCGATTCTTTCGGAATTGGGGCGAATCGGCTGGGCATAGATATTACGCAGGGCAGCCGGAACAAGGGAGGGCAGCAACCGCCGCTTCGGATAACCCCAAAAATTGTCCATTTCCCCGCCGTCGGCAATTTGTTGAATCCCCACGGCCAGGAGGGAGGCGCCGAATTCCCATGCCACCTCCCCGGCGGTGTCGGTCACCGCGTTCAAAAACGCGCCGCCTCCGGACTCCCCCGTTGTTGGGGGCGGATTTCCCCAGTAGGGAATGGCCGACCGGCCCAGAGCCGCCAAACCGGAGGCGATCATCGCGGCGTGGGGATTCACCCGCATGTCGCCGTAAAAGGCGTAACCCAATGTTTCGATAAAACTGCGGCGCAGAGCGGCGGTCCCGGCAAAGGCGTAACGCAATCTGGGATCGGGGACCATCCCTAGTCCCAGTATAGTACCGGAGGTTCCGGCTAAAATGAGACGGGAGGCAACGGATGAGTCGGGAGGCACATACGGTTTGTTTTTAAATTCAGTGGCGCGAAATAAATCGACCGTTAGTCCGATCACTCCGGGTCCGCCGTTCAGAGTTCCGATGGCATTGGAGATGTTGGGATGACCCGTTTTCTCCAGCCCAATTTTGACCGCTTCAACGGCGGTGAATGCCGCCCCGGTGGCCGGGGCATACCAATAACTGCTGGTGGGGTGATAGCGCTCCTCCAGCTCCAGAACTCTTTGGCCGATCTGATGTAACTCACTGATATTATTTGGGTTTATTTCGCCCATCGTCTGCCCTTTTATGCCTCTCTCTCTATTATTATCGGCACAAAGGGCCAAAAAGTTGCCTAAAACCGGCAATAAGTGCCAGTCAGCAACGTCCTCGAGCGAATTTTTATGACTGTTTTACAACCCGGCGAACGGTATCGATGATATAAGAAGTTTGGGGTACGCTGGCCTCTTCGAGAGGTTCGGCCAGGCCGACGCCAGGGACGTTGGCGCCGGCGAGGAGCGCGGGAGGGGCTTCGAGGGAATAGAAACAGTCCTCCGTGATTCGGCGGAGGATGTGTTCGCCGTAATTGGTGACTTCGGTGTCTTCGTTGACCACCACCACCCTCCCCGTCTTTTTAACCGAGTCAAAAATGGCCTCCTGGTCATAGGGGAAAAGGGTTCGCAAATCGATCACCTCAACGGAAATATTATCTTGTTCCTTTAACTTCTGCGCCGCCTCGACGCATTTGAAAACCATCCGGCCATAGGTAATCACCGAGACATCCCTTCCCCCCAAACAGATTTTGGCCTTGCCCAGAAGCATATTCGGATCTTTCAGTTTGGGCCAGACCGGTTTCCATTTGCTCCGGTCCCCCAGCGGCGCGTCGATCATTGTGTTGAGTTCTTTGGGGTCTTCCGGCTCGCCGGGGATTTTTTCCTCACCCCGGCTTCGCAGTAAGGCCTTGGGGATCAGATACATAACGGGGTTTGGGTCTTTAATGGCGGAGAGCATCAGGCCGAAGGCATCCAGCGGGGTGGAGGGGATGACGATTTTCCAGCCCTGGAGGTGGGTCATCACCGATTCAAAGGAATGGGAGTGATAAATGGAGCCGTGAATGCCGGCCCCCACCGGCACCATCACCACCATCTGGACCGGCCATTGGCCGTTGGAAACCCAGCGGGTATTGCCGCAGAGTTTGAGCAGATCGATGGTATTGAAAATATAATCGGCAAACTGGATTTCGGCGACCGGCCTTTGGCCGGCCAAGGCCAGGCCCAGCGCGCAACCGATAATGCCCCTTTCATCCAGCGGCGAATTCCAGGCGCACTTTATTCCCTGCGTGCAGGTAAAAACTCCCCCAAGGGGGGGACCCACGTCCTCTCCAAAAACATCTTTGACCCCCAACTCGGTCTCACCGATATGGAGGGCCATCCGAATGGCCTGTGCCATGTTTGCCATTTAGTTTCGGCTCCTTTTCATTTTTTCAACCACGGCGGCCATGGAATCTCCGCGTCCTTTCTGTCGGCAAAGATATGTTCAAAAATAACTTCCGGTTTGGGCTTCGGTTCCTTCAGGACCTTTTTGACCGCCTCGATCGATTCCTGTTCATATTTTTCACGCACTTTTTTAAAGTCATCCTCACCCAGAATTTTGGCATTTTTTAATTTTTTTTCAAATTCCACGATGCCATCGACCTCCCCTTCCACCCAGTTGGCCCCGGAGGCCGAGGAATGCCCGTACAAGCGGGAGACCTTGACTTCCAAGAGGTAGGGTTTTCTTTTTTTGCGAACGTAGGCCATGGCCTTTTCAATCGCCGCATACGATTCCGCCACGTCGTTTCCGTTGATGGTGGCCGATTCAATCCCGAAGGCTCTGCCTCGCTCGGCGATCGGCCGGTCACAATGAACCTCCGCAAAGGGGGTGGAAATGCCGTAGCGGTTGTCGGTGACGATGTTTAAAATGGGAAGTTCTCTATCTTTGCGGGAGGCCCAGCCCAAGGCACTGGCAAATTCCCCTTCGGCGGTTCCGGCATCGCCGCCGGTAACAATGGTAATCCCCTCCCCGCCGTGCCGCCGGTGCGCCACGCCGGTGCCGATGCACGTGGCCAGTTGAACTTCGATCGGCGAGGTCACATTAACCACATTCCATTTTTTGACGGCGAAATGGTTGACGAAATTACGACCGCCCGAATAGGGGTCGGCGGCGGTGTTGTGCATCTGGCGAATGACGTCGATCATCTCCACCCCCAGGGTCAGCAGGGTGGCCGACTGCCGGTAGTGAAAATGTAAAAAATCATAGTCAAGCCCCTCCCCCTTTTTGATCAGCATCCCCAGCGGCACGTGGAAGGCCTCCTCACCGGCACCGCCGATCCAAAAAAAACCGAGCCCCGACTTGTTCATCTTGATCAGGCGTTCTTCCAAAAGGCGGGCCTTGACCATGAGGTCGTGGATTTTAATTTGTTTTTCTTTAGAAAAAGGCATGGATCAATTTTTTTATCAAGAGATTCCGGATCTCTTCCTTGGAGCCTTTCCATCCCAGTTCTTTCAAGGAGGTGATCCGGTCTCCTGCCAGTCCGCACGGTTTAATCATCCGAAAAGGTCCTAAATCGCAATCCACGTTGAGGGCAAATCCATGAAAGGTCGTCCAGCGCCTCACCGCAATCCCTATCGAAACCAATTTTTTGTCTCCGACCCATAATCCCGCAAGATATTTTTTCCGGTATTCTGCTTGGATTCCCACTTCTTGTAAAGCCTCGATTAAACTGTTTTCCAGTTTTCTCAGATATTGCGGGATGCTCAACCTGCGCTTGGCAAGGTTCAAAATGGGATAACCGACAATCTGCCCGGGGCCGTGGTAGGTGATATGCCCCCCCCGTTCGATATGAAAAAGAGGGATTCCATGCAGTTGGTCCGTAGTCCGTGGTCCGTGGTCCGTAGTCCTTTTCGCCCGTCCACACGTATAAACAGGAAAATGTTCAGTAATGATAAGCAATTCATCACTATTCCATAATGTAACACATGAATGATATTGCCGCTGTTTTTTTAAGGCCTCCTGGTAGTGGGTTAATCCCAAATCGACAATGGGACCCTCGGCTTCAGCGGGTAAAGAGATGGATGGCTGTTCCATGAATGGCCTCCGCCGCTTCGCTAAACGATTCACTCAAGGTCGGATGGGGATGGACGGTCAGGGCGATATCTTCGGCACAAGCCCCCATTTCAATCGCCAAACAGGCCTCCCCAATAAGATGAGAGGCATCATACCCCACAATCGCAACGCCCAAAATCCGTTCGGTGCCGGCATCACTGATGATTTTAACAAAACCCTCCGTCTCTCCAATGGCCAACGCCTTGCCGGAAGCCATAAAGGGAAATTTTCCGACCTTCACGGTGTGGCCCGCCATTTTAGCCTCCGCTTCGCTCAACCCTACATAAGCAATCTCCGGCGTGGTAAAGATAACCGCCGGCATGGCCCGAACATCATAGGTCATCTTTTTGCCCGCGATCACTCCGGCGGCCACAACCCCCTCCTTGCTGGCCTTATGGGCCAGAAGCGCTCCCCCGGCGCAATCGCCGATGGCAAAAATGCCGTCCACATTGGTTTTGAGTTGATGGTCGATTTTAATAAAACCTTTTTGGTCCAAGGCAACGCCCAAGGCCTCCAGGCCGATATTTTGGGTGTTGGGAACACGCCCAACGGCGACCAAAATTTTATCGGCAGGAATGACCTGCTCCCCGTTTTCGCTGGCAACGTGGACCTCCGCCCTTCCCTTCGCGCCCTTCCAGGAAAGGGCTTGTGATTTTAAATGGATTTTGACGCCCCTTTTTTTGAGTTCTTTTTGGACGACGCGCACCAGGTCGGGATCCGTCCCCGGTAAAAGGGAATCGGTTGCCTCCACCACGGTTACCTGGGAACCGAAAGAGGCGTAAAGAGAGCCGATCTCCAATCCGATATAACCCCCGCCAATGACGCAGAGCTCTTTGGGGATATTTTCATAACCGAGGCCCTCGGTGGAGGTTCCCACGAACTTCCCGTCCGGTTCAAAGCCTTTTAAAACGGCGGGTCTTGAGCCGGTGGCGACAATGGCATTGTCAAAACGGATCTCCTCCTTGTCCACCGCGATTTCACGATTGGAAACAAACCGAGCCTCCCCCTTGAGGAGATCGATCTTGCTTGCCTTGAGAAGGATGGCGATTCCCCCCGTCAGTTTTTTAACGACATCGTTTTTCCAGCTTTGCAGTTTTTTTACGTCGACTTTGGCGCCGGCCACCTCCAGACCCATTGCCGAGGCCGTGGTGAAGGAGCGAAAAATTTCGGAGGCATTGATCAAGGCCTTGGAAGGGATGCAACCCACATTAAGGCAGACCCCGCCCACCGTCTCTTTTTCAACCAAGGCCACCTTTTGACCGTATTGGGCCAGCCGGATGGCCGCGACGTATCCCCCCGGCCCGGCGCCGATGACCACGGCGTCATACTTTCTCACGACAGTTTTCCCTTCGGGTTTTCCAAAATTTGAATCACCTCTTTTAAAAAAACGGCCACTTCGGCGCCGTCCACCACGCGGTGATCCGCCGAGATCGAAATATACATGATTTGCCTCACTACAATCTTGTCATTCTTCACGACCGGTCTCGGTTTAATCTGATGCAAGCCCATGATGGCGACTTCGGGATAGTTGATAATGGGAGCCGACATCACTCCGCCGATCGAACCGATGTTGGTGAGGCTAAAGGTTCCGCCCTTGAGTTCCTCGAGGGCGATTTTTTTATTGCGCGCCGCTTCGCCCAGGCGCCAAATTTCAGCCGCCAAATCCCAAAGGGAGAGCCGGTCGGCATTTTTAACGACCGGGACGATCAATCCCTCCTCGGTGGCCACCGCCACGCCGATGTTGTAGTAGCGTTTTAAAATAACTTCCTGTTTCTCTTCATCGAGGGAGGCGTTCATCTGCGGGTATTTTTTCAGACCTTCTATCACCGCTTTGATGATGTAGGGAAGATAAGTGAGTTTAACGCCTTTGGCTTTAGCCGTTGCCTGGGCCGATTCTCTCAAGGCCGTCAGGTCGGTCAGATCGGCTTCATCCACGTGGGTGAAGTGGGCCGCCGTTCTTCGTGACAGCGACATGTGTTCGGCGATTTTGCGCCGAAGGCCGCGGAGGGGCTGGCGCTGTTCGGGACCTGCTGACGGACCATGGACCGTGCCACGCCCTGAGCTTGCCTGCCCTGAGCCTTGTCGAAGGGTCGAAGGGGACCGTGGACCGTGGACCAAATCCTCCTGGATAATTCTACCGCCAGGGCCAGAACCCTTAATGACAGACAAATCAATCCCTTTTTCAAGCGCCAGCTTGCGGATGGCTGGGGAAGCGAGTGGCTTTTTAGTCATGAGTCTTGAGTCATGAGTCATGAGTTCTTTTTCTTCTTTTTTTGGTCCCCGGTCCACGGTCCCCGGTCCACGGTCCCTCTCCTCCCCCTCTCCCCCCACCACCGCCAACGCCTGCCCCACCTTGGCGATCTGGCCCTCCTTCACCAAAATTTTGGTCACCGCTCCTTCAAAGGTCGAAGGGAGTTCCACGGTCGCCTTGTCGGTCATCACCTCGACCAGATGCTGGTCCATGG
>JACQMB010000071.1 GCA_016203765.1 Deltaproteobacteria bacterium | reverse complement strand
ATCGGGGTTTCCATCGCCTGATGAACCGTCAGGGTATTTGTTCGGGTCTCATCGACGTTGGCCAAAACGGTCAACGTCCGCTCCCGCTCAAAATGCCGGATGGCGTTGACCCCCTCCCCTTCTTGAAAAACCGCAATTTGGCTTAAAGGGATCAAATCCCCCCGCGCGTTGGGAATCATCACCTGGCTCAAACTGGTTCTGGAATACTGACTGGCCTTTGGGAAACGGACCCGGACGTTGATCTCCTCGTCGGTTTTTTTGATAACGGTCGCGATCAACCCGTCAAACGAGGCCCGCAGGGCCAGACCGATTTCGCGCAGGCCCAGGCCCGCCAGGGCCGCCTTGACCGGATCCACTTTTAAAAGAAGCTCCTTTTTCCCCGGCTCCTCGTCGATCTTCACATCCTTGGCCCCCTCGATCTGTTGGAGCTCGTAGGCCACGGCTTGAGCAATCTGGCGCAACAGATCCAAGTTCTCACCCCGCACCCGGATGGCTACCGGTTTGCCCACCGGCGGGCCGGGCCGCATGGTTTCAAATTCCACCAGTTCAAAACCTTCGATCCCTTTGGCCCTCTCCCGGAGGTCTTCAACGATTTCATCCGCGTCGCGGTCCCGGTCGGCCGGCGGCGTCAAAAAAACCTGAATCTGGCCGAGGTGGGAAAAGCGTTCGGTGAAGGGATCGTGCGGATCGTTCTGTTGAATCCCCGCCTGCAGGACAAAATCATCAACCTCCTCCTTGGGTAGAGAACCGATCAATTTTTCCAGCGGTTCAAAACGGCGGGCGGTCTCTTCCAGGGGGGTCCCCACCGGCGCCTTCGCCCGGACAAAAAAGACCTCCACGCCGCGCCGGGGAAACAGGACAAAGGGAATATGTTGATAAATCCAAATGCCGAAAATAAAAAAGAGCCCAAACCCCAGCGCCACACGATAGCGGTGTTTTAAAAAATAGCCGAGTCCGGTCACGTATTTTTGGCCGAAGCGCTGAAAGCCGTCCCTGATTTTATGATTTTTGACGCCGCTCTCTTTCAACCACTCGGCCAGGTGGGAAGGGAGAATCCAAAAGACCTCGAACAGGGAGGCCAACAAGGCGATGATCACCATCAACGGAATAAACCAGACAAACTTTCCGATGATGCCAGTCATGAACATCAGGGGGAGAAAGGCGACCATCGTGGTCAGCACCGAACTGGTCACCGGCCTCCAAACTTCCGACACCCCCCGCAGGCAGGCCTCTTTTAAGGGGACCCCGTTTTCATGATGCCTCGAAATATTTTCCGAAATGACCAGCGCGTCATCCACGAGCATCCCCAACACCGTGATTAAACCGAACATCGTCAACAAATTGAGGGTGATCCCCGAAATCTGCATGACAAAAAAGGTGGTGAGCAGGGCAAAAGGGACGCCCAGCGCCGTCGCCAGGGCCATGCGCCAATTTAAAAACAGGATCAGACAAAGAGTGACCAAAACAAATCCCATGGCGCCGTTGGCATAAAGAACGTTCAAACGCCTCCGGATATAAAAGGAAAAGTCATTGACCAGAGAGACTTTGAGTCCGTCGGCCGCGCCCTCCTGATAGCGATCAACGGCTGAACGGACCTGATCGACCAGATCGATCGCGTCGGCATTTTCCTTTTTGATGACGATCAGGTTGATGGCGCGCTTGCCGTTGGTGCGGCTGAGTGTCGATTCTTCTTCAAAAGATTCCCTCACCTTCGCAATATCCTGAACCTGCACCCAATGGTTGGCGTCGTTGGCGCGCAAGACCACCCGCGCCACTTCGTCGGCCTTTTCAAATTCACCGCTGGTCCTCAACAGGTATTCGGTCGCGCCTTCCTTGATCTCGCCGCCGGGGATGTTGACATTATGGCGGGCCAAGGCGTCCAGCAGATCCTGGAGCGAAAAAGAATAGTCGGCCAGGGCCTGGGGGTCGGCCTCCACCCAGATTTCCTTTTCCCGCCAGCCTTTGCGGGCAATCGCCGCCGTCTGCGGCAGGTCCAGAAGGATTCGCTCCAGATTAAAGGCGTGATCGACCAGGGCAAACTCGGAAAGTTCCCCGGTCAGCGAGACCTCGATGATCGGCTGATCCTTGGAGCGAATTTCGGTCACCCGCGGCGGGTCTTCCATATCCAGAGGCAGATCCTCCACCCGGTCGACCGCGCGCTGGATATCGTTGATGAGGCGGTCCTTGTTTTTCACGTATTCTTCCAACTCAATCACGAGGATCGACATCCCCTGCAGGGAGATGGATCGCATCTCTTGGATGTCGGATATCTCTTTGATCTCCCGTTCGATCGGAATGGTGATCAGTTTTTCAACCGACTTTGGATCGGAGCCGGTATAATCGGCACGGATCAGAACGCGGTCATAGGAGACATTGGGGAAGGCCTCGCGGTTGAGATTGGTAAAGGCCCAGACGCCGGCCACAAAGACAAACACGGTCAGCAAATTGACCAACAGTGGGTGATCGAGCGAAAATTGGACAATCCTTTTCATCAGTTACACCAGGTGCCTGGCACCACATGTCACAAAAAATGACGCCAGGTGCCTGGCACCATATGTCATAGATCCTTGTTCATCGCCTCCTTCAGGGCCAGGAGGGCCAGGGCAAGGCCTTTTCTGGCCTGCAGGGCCGCAAGTCTCGCCTCCAGATAATCATCCTGATATTGCAAAATCAGCTCGGCGGAAAACCTGGCCCGTTGATATTCCTCCAGGGCCGCGCGCAGTTTCTTTTTTTCCAATGCCATGGCCTCCTCTTGTTCCGCCAGCGCCGCCCGGGCCAGGCCCGCCTGCCTGAATTTTTTGGCCACATCGTGGATCATCGCCTCCTCCAACTGCTTGACCTGCAGGAGGGCCTGCAGGCGTTCCCACTCGACCTGTTTTTTTCGCCCGCGGGCTCCCCTGTTTT
>JACQMB010000063.1 GCA_016203765.1 Deltaproteobacteria bacterium | reverse complement strand
ATTTTGGGGAGGGGATCCCTCCCATAAACATGCACCAGTACCGTCAGGGTTTTTTGGTAGGTCCCGTCCCCGCCCGCAATCCCGATGATGTCGATGGAGCGGCTTTTAAATTCCCTGGCCAGTTTTTTGACATCCTCGATCGAGTGGGTGGCGTAACAGGAGCCTTTGTCCCCCACGATAAAACCCAGCTCCTCGGCCCGCTCCGGGTTCTTGCGGTTGGAGCGGGAATAGGGATTTAAGATGACTCCTATACCTGCCATCAAATATTCCTTCCCTCCTCGGAGGGGAGAACCCCTCCAAAGGGTTCCCCCCTTCCGACGCTCGGGCCTCCGGCCCTCGCTGCCTCCCCCCTCCAAGGTACCTCGGCGCGGGGCATTCTTAAGATGAACCTCAGCACATCCATAAAGGATTCCAATAATGATATGATTTTTGAAAAACACCTTCCTGTCCGGCCGTCCCCCCCTCCAAAAATTTCCACAACTGCATCTGCTGAACTTTTATCAAGAGCTTCCACGTCTGGTCCAACAGATGCTGGGCTTGGCGGGCGATTTGGCCGTAAGTGTTGAGTTGAAACTCCTGGGCCAGTCCGGCCATCTTCTGCCATTCGGCCCGGGCCTTCTGGACCTCTTTTTCCTGGGCAAAGATCAGGCCATCAATCTCCGCAAAAGCGGCCGCCCAAAGATCCAAAGAGTGGGGCGGGGCCGAAAATTCGAGCCAGAGCCTGGACTGGGGAAACATCTCCCGCAGTAATTGTAGCCAGACAATCTGTTCCGAAAAATCCTTGGCCTCCGGATGCGGCCCGATCACCGGGACGACATTTTCGAATTCCATTCCGGCGCGCCGGGCCAATTGCTCAAAGAGCAAAAGATGCGCCAACCACGAGGCCGGCTTGCCCGTCAGACGGGGGCTTAAGACTTTGGCGCCGCCTTGGGCGCAAACAGTCAAAACAAAACTCAAATCGACCAGCCCGCGGTGGGTATCCATTTCTTTACGGAGAATTTCGTTCAGACCGTCCGGCTGGAGGAAATAAAAATTTTTGGCCCCGGCCCAAACGGCCTGTTCCGGGCTGTTCAGTCCCCCCAAAACCAAAACGGTTTGACGGGCCGAAGCCGGCTCCCAGGCCTCCCGGTATTCCTCCTCGCTCCAAAAATCCTGAAATTTTTTTGAGGAGGCAAGTTCCAAAAGGGCCATCCCCTCCTGTTTTTTCAGCCAATCCTGAGCGGCATGGCGCAGGCGTTTCGGCTTGGCCTCTTTTAAACGGAGGCCGAAGGAAAAATTTGGGGCGGGGGCCGCGGTTCCGGCGCCGGATTTTTTTTCGGTGAGCTGTCTGATCTGGCGCGGGTTTGTCTTGGGAAGATCATCCCATTTCACTTTCCCCCGGATCAGCCGGTTGATCAAATCCTTGGGGTCTTGGCCGCCGGCGGCCAGGGCCTCTCCCCACCAATAGGCGGCTCCGAGGCGAAGCTGATCTTTGGTCAGGCTGGCCACGAGGCGGGAGGCGAGCGATTCGCCCCGGTATTCTCCCTCCACCCCCAAATAAAGGAGCGTGGCCCGCTCGATGGCCTTGGACGAGTGCCGCTGGATATATTTCCAGGCAAGGGCGATGACATGGCCGGCGATTTCATAACATTGATCGAGCTTGTCGCGGTCCAGATTCAGTTGACGGGCCAAGTGTTTCTCTCCTAGCGTAAGTGTTGTGCACGTGTTTATGCCATTCCAAATGTTTAAATCAAGTTCTAAACGGACCAGGGACCACGGACCAGGGACCACGGACCAAAAGAAGAAGTCCATGGTCCATGGTTCACTGTCCATGGTCCTGGCTTGCCTGTTGAGTTTTTCCAGCTTCGCCAAAGAGAAAGCCAAAATCGAAGTTAAGGTTGAAGAAAAAGAGGCGAGGCTTGATACCACCAGCCAGGCGCAGGTGATTGTCCCTTCCGAGGCGGCGGGAACGGCGCAAACGGTGACACAGCTTTTGGAGCGGGCCGCCGGGGTGCAGATCCGCCAATACGGGGGACTGGACGATTTTGCCGCCGTCTCGATTCGCGGCTCCACCACCGATCAGGTTTTGGTTTACGTGGACGGGATTCTGCTGAACACCGCGCACGGCGGTGTCCTTGATTTATCGATGCTCCCGTTGGATCAGATCGCCCGGATCGAGGTTTACAAAGGGGGCGCTCCGGGAAAGACGACCGACTCCACACCCGGCGGTGTCATTTATATTTACACAAAGCGAAAGTCGAAAGAAACGAAAAACGTTATTCGCAATTCACTCGGCTCTTTTTTTACCTATCGAGGTCATGCGGAGCGGAGCCAGTCGTTCGAATCCTTTTACTACAATGCCGCCTTCGATCACTTTCGGAGCCGCGGCGACTTTTCCTATCTGGATGACCGGGGGACACGGGCCAATACCAACGACGACCGGATCATCAGCCGCCAAAACAATGATTTTCGCGCGTATGATTTTTCTGGAACCGTTGGCCGGGAAAAAAAGGACGCCTTGTCATGGAAAATTTACGAAAATTTCTTCACCAAAAACGAGGGGATTCCGGGATTGGGTTCGCAAACGTCCAGCACGGCCCGCCTCGACACCCTGCGCAATCTGGTGCAGGCCGAACTGGAGGCAAGGCGTTGGAAGGCCGATCTTTTTTTTGATTATTTGAACAGTCAGTATCAAGACCGTCAGGGTGAAATCGGGCTGGGGACCCAGGATACCGACGACATTACTTTTCGCTTCGGCCCCAAATGGGAAGGCAACCTCCCCCTGCCGCCGCATCATTTGTTGACCGGTTTTGCGGCCCACCGGGCCGAGTTTTTTTGGCCGACGAATAATCGGGCCACGCCCGCCGCAGGACCGATGAGTCAGCGCCACATGATCGGCTTGGGGGCCGAAGACGAGATGAGTTTTATCGATGAAAAGGTGATTGTTGACCCTTCGACCCGCCTGCAGGTTTTTTTGAACGACTGGACCGAAAACAGCGTAACCGACGCGCAGATTTCGGCCAAACTGGGAATCAAGGTTTCGCCGTGGCGGTTTTTGAATTTTAAATCGAACATCTACCGCGGCTTTCGTCAGCCGACTTTTGCCGAATTGTTTGGGGACCGGGGAACGATCGTGGGGAATGCCAATTTGAATCCGGAGGAATCGTTCAATTTCGATTTGGGGGTCGAGGGGATATGGAAAGAGCTGGGCTGGATCGATCAGGTGCAGTTTTCAGCCGCCTATTTTCGCCATTTGATCGACGCCCTCATTCAATTCCTGCAGACTTCCCAGTTTACGGTGCGGGCCCAAAATCTAAACAGCGCCCTGATCCAAGGGGGCGAGTTTACGCTTGCCCTGCGAGCCTTGGAAAATCTCCGCTGGACCGGACACTATGTCTATCAAATCGCCAAGGATGATTCGGACAACTCTCCCACGGCCGGCAATTTTTTGCCGGGGCGGCCGAGGCATCAATTTTTTACGGAGACCGATTATCAATTCCCCTTGGTTCGTCCTTTCGTGCAATGGCAGGTGATGGGAAACAGCTATCTCGATTCTCAAAATCTTTTGCGTGTCACCCGGCGCTCTCTTTTGGCCGCGGGCCTCCATCTTGGGCCGTGGAAAAAGACCACCCTCTCCTTCACCGCCAAAAACCTCTTCAACGACCGAATCGCCGACATCGTGGGCTATCCTCTGCCGGGAAGGTCGTATTGGGGGGAGTTGGAAATTTCCCTTTGACAAAACTCGGCGCTCCCATTAGGGAGGGGACAGCTAGGGTCTTTCACAAAATGTTTGTCCGTGCGGGGGAAACCGGTGAAAATCCGGCGTGGACGCGCCACTGTGATCCTGCCCTTTTATAATAAGGGCGGGGAAGCCAGGAAACCTGACGGACAAATCTTTTTTCGGACCACTCGCGAGAGGTGGAATGAAAATTCTAATTTTTATCTTATTTTTTCTTCAGGCCTGCGGGCATGAGCAGAACTTTCTCAACGCGAATCTCACCGATTCCCCTCCAAACCAGACGACACCTCCCCCTTCCTTGAGTGAAGCCGCCCCGTGCCAGGGGTTTATCGAAGACGTGGTTCGCTTTCAGCCCGGCGCGGGGGCCGGTTTCGGTCAAAGCCGCATGCCTGATCTGGTTTTGGGACCGCCGCGGGGCGGCAGTGAAACCTTGGGGGGTCTGGATGTCTTGGCGCTGGGAAGCGGCGGCCACATTATTGTTGATACTTTTCCTTGTGAAATTGCGGATGAAGAGGGAGTTGATTTCATTGTTTTCGAAAACGCCTTTTATATCGGCGGCGATCCGGAAAATCCCTTCGCCGAACTGGCACGGGTGAGCGTGAGCGAGGACGGCGAAAATTTTGTTTCGTTTCCCTGTGAGGATGAGGCATTTCCCTTCACGGGGTGCGCCGGCTGGCGGCCGGTTTTAAGCCATCCCAGCAATGGCATTAGTCCTTTTGATGTGGAAGCCGCCGGCGGCGATCCTTTTGATTTGACCGAAATCGGCGTGGCACAAGCCCGTTATATTCGAATCGATGATCTTGCCTCGGGGGGCGGATTTCCCCCCTCGGTCGGTTTTGATCTGGATGCGATCGCGGTGATGAATGGAAACCAACAAGGAGGTACATTATGATTTTCTTCTTAGGCTGTAGCAGTTCACCTGGAGCGAGGCCGTCGGACGGGAGTTCTTCTATCCCCGACGAGATGCCGCCTGTTCCGACAACAGACACCGGCATCCCAACCGACACCTATCAAGGCCCCGACGCGCGGGTCGATCAACCGCCGGATGGAGGAGGCCGGTTGGATGCCGGAGTGGGGCCGGACGCCGGCCCCGACGCCGGTTTCCCGCCTCCTTCCGGAAGGCCCGACGTCAACATTAACCCGACCTCCCGTCTGGCCGTTTTTGCCGGCGCTTTTGGTTCTCCCGAAGGGATTTTGGCGAGCGTGAATCTTGACCCGCCGGGCGCTCCGGAAGAACACGCAAGAACAATCAGCACCGATGTTGTGCTTCGCTCTCCGGCGGAAAATTTTTACGTGATCGATCGAACCGGCGCGGCCATTGATATTTATAACCCGGATTTACCGGACTTCGAGCTCCTGGGGCAAACCGACGCGGGGGCCTGGAGCAATCCGCAAGATGTGGTTGTCGCGCCGGATGGAACAAAGGCCTACGTCACCCGCCTAGAGGCCCAAAATGATTCGGAAAATGATGATGATGTTTTTATCGTGCACCCTGCCACCGGCGCGTTTTTAGGGAGCATTGATTTAACTTCTTACACCGCCGATGACGGCGACCGGCTGGCGCGCGCGGCCCAGATGGTTTTGGTCGGTTCCGAACTTTTTGCGAATGTGCAGGATCTGTCGGGAAGCTTTGCCGCGGACACGAACGGAAAAGTCGCGGTGATCGACACCGCCTCCGACGAGGTCACCGGAGTCATTCAACTCCCCTGCAGAAATCCGGCCGACATCACCTATTCCGAAATTTTGGAAAAGGTTTTTGGAACGTGCACCGGCGTTTATGAACCGGATTTCACGATCGACGTAACCACCCCCTACGGAGGCGTTTTCACGATCAATCCGGCAACCCGAGAGGCGGAACTCTTTATCGATGACGCCGATTTGGGTGGGGCGGTTTCCGAAATCCGCCTGGCCTCGGCGGAGACCGGCTATGTGATTACCGATTTTACCAAAATCGCCTCGTTTAATCCCGAAACGGGAGCCGTTATCGGCACGGCCGTTTACACCTCGCCGGGATTTTTCCTGCCCGATTTTACTTTGAACACGGAGGGGAATCTGATCATTGCCGATCCCGCGGCCGGCTTGATCATTGGGGAGGAAGAACCCATCGTGATGAAACAACCTCCCAGTTCGCTGACCTTTTTGCCGGATGGAGAGTAGATGAAGCCTTGGCCCATCGTTTTTGTTTTGTTGTTTGCCGCCTGCGGCTCCGGTTCGGTCATTGAACAGGTCGGCGGCGGCGGCGGCGACGACGAGGGGGACGACGGGATCAGTCTAAACCTTTCACCTTCCGAGAAAATTTACGTCGCCGCCGCCTTTTTTACCGATCCGGTGGGAAGCATTGCCACGGTGGGGATGAACAACCCTTATCCGGTTGAATCCCGGCTGGCGGTCACCGACGGAAGTGACGTAGTCGTGCGGAGTTTTAACAATCAGCTTTTTGTCATCAACCGCGGGATCACCAGCACGATTCAAGTGATTGATCCCGATTCGCTTGAAATCCTCGGCAATTATTCGGTGGAGCCCGAAAGCAATCCGCACGATCTGGTCGTGGCTAATGGCCGGGCCTTTATCAGCAGGTATGACGCCAATCTCGCCGATGATAACACCGACGACCTTTGGGTGGTGAATCCGACCAGCGGCAGTTTCATCACCGGTATCAATCTAAAACCCTACACCACAAACGACGGCGAACGGCTGGCCCGTGCCGATCAGATGACTTTGGTAGGGGATTTTCTCTATGTTTTACTTCAGGATTTGTCGAGGGCCTTTGCGGCCACGACCAACGGAAAAGTCGCGGTGATCGATACCCGTACCAATGCCGTGGTCACATCCATTGCGTTGGCGGGGCGCAACCCGACCAGCATTGTCTATCATGCCGGGCTCAACCGCCTCTTTATCACCGACACCGGTCTCTTTGGACCGGGATTCAGCGTGGATCTCACCACCGATTACGGAGGGATTGAAGTGATTAACCCCGACACCAATGAAACATTGGGGATTTTAATGGATGATCAAAATTTTAGCGGCTATCTCTTCGGCATCCAGATTGTCTCCGAAACGTTAGGGGTCGTCTCCGTCAATGCCGATCATGTCGCCACGTTCAACCCTTCCACGTTTGCGCTCATCAACGCCAATATTTACGAAACCCCCAGCGGGGTTATCCCGGAGCTGTTGGTGGATCGAAACGGAAGGCTCTGGATCCCCGAAAGGGACCCCGCCAACGACGGGATGGTGGTGATCGATCCGGCCGCCGGTTCGATACTGGGCGGGCCTTTCCCGGTCGGCGCCTTGCCGGCATCTTTGACCCTTATTAGGCCATAAAAATTGTTTATTAAATTTTATCGAAGACAATGCCGCAATCAATTCCGGGGAAACCGTCCTCATTGCAGTTCAGAACCATTCGGATCGATTCAACCGAGGCCGTCGCCTCCCCCGCACAGCTTAAGGAAACCACATCATTTGAAATCGCAAAGGAAATCTGCCCGTTCGAATAATCGGCCGTAATCCGTTGGGTGCTTTGCCCGTAATCAAAAAAATTGACCAAAACAATTTTACCGGGACTGCCTCCCAATTGGATGCTTTTGGGAGCGTTCAGTTCGGAAGGACAGAGCGGGATAATATCCCCCACATCCGCATCGGCCTCATCCGCCGGCCCGGCATATTCACCCAACAGATCCTCCAGTGCCGGCGAAGAATTTTCCGTCATCTGCTCCTCTTCCGGCAAACCCACGTCGGGATTGCCGACGTCGGTAACTTCCCCCCGGCAACCCAAGAGGGCAAAAATCAGGAAAGGCAAAAAAAACTTTTCATAACACCTTTATCTTAACATTACGCAGCCAACCCCCACAACAGCGTTTTTGCAATCATCTAATAATGAAGGAAAACTTCATTCTCATATATATTTTCGGCGTCGAGTTCCATGCCATCCACACACAAAATTCCTTCCGTTGGTTGGGGATAAATGACATCGTCCAACCAACGTTCCCTTTCAAGAGAAAGCCCCCCGGTATGCTCCCCTTCTTCATTCTGAATCGTGATCCCGTCACACGTCTCCGCCGTCGTACAATTAAATCTGCTATCAGCGGTGCCACATACTACTGCGAAACATTCGCCGGTGGGAATTGTATGGGACCCGCTCCAATCACAAACCACCTTGCCGGTAATAGGTACCGAATAGTAACACAAATCATATTCGGGAGGATTGAAGGTCGGGCGGGAGATGCCCTCCTGACAATTATTAAGGATTATTTGAACTTTCCCCTCCATTTCTTCACCTCGACTATGGTCGGTGCTGATCTCTTCCCTTCTGATCCTGAGTGTTTGAAATTGAACTGAACCTCCCTCTCGGCAATTATAATTTTTCACGCCTGAGGAGCCCGAATCGCTAATGATTTGCGAGTAATACTCTTCAACCGCCACATCAACGGCTTTCAGGAAACTGCCCCGAATAATCGTATCTGCTTCCGGGGCGATACTGTCACAATTGGGGGGACTTGAAGTGCCGGAGGGAACATAGCCGGACTGAAATAATTCCGGCATTTGAGACGGTTCCGGCCTCTCAGATTGTCCGCAACCCAACGTCGCGCAAAGCAATATCAGCCAACCAAAACCCACCTGTTTAATATATTTCACTGTGCACTCTCTTTCTCCTCTTCCTTTGCCTCCCCTTCGGTTAATAAAAAAAGCTGGGCGCTGAATTGACAGACCCGATCCGGCGCCTCGGTCTCCTGGGATAAAAAATTCAAGACGTGTTTGCGAAAGTCATGGATCATCTCCTTGAGCCTCTTAAGTTGCGTTTCGTTTATCGCCACGGTCATGGCCGCGAATTCCCTTTGCTCCACAGACTGCTCTTTTAGGGCCTGCTTGGCCTGATCCAGGACCTGTTCATGAAAGGCAAAGGCGGCCAGAGAACGGGCGATCTCCCCGGTGGTGAGGGCCTTGTGGGCGGCTTTTCCCTCAGCAGTTAAAAGGCCGATGCGACGGAGTAGCTCCAAGGCCTCTTTGACCTCCTTGACGGAAACCTTTTTGTTCAGCTTGTCTGCAATCCACCGGGGATCCTCTTCAAAATCGGCCAGGCGAGTCATCTCCAAAATGGCCGGGTAATACCAGCGGGAGAGATATTCATATTGTTCCTGCTCCAAATGATAGACCTTCCGGTATTCGGGAAACTCCAGCATCTGCAAATAATAATGTTCCTTTTGCCGGGGATCGGTCGATTGGTTATATTGAACCAAAATTTCAAAAAACCGCTTCTCCTTCTTGTTCAGCTTGAGGGCATCCGCGAATTTATAGATACTCTCGGCGGAGAGATTGCGCTTTCCATCCATCACCAACTTTAAAAAGTTGGGAGAGGCAAAGCCGGCCTTCTTTGAAAAGTAGCGGTATGAGAAGGCCGCCTGGGTCGCTTTTAACTCCTTATATCGATCTTCTAAATACTTCCTATGATCAGTATACATAAATATCGACCCCATCTTATATCTCCCCCTCTCTTACTATAGTTATCGGCAGTGTACTACCTGAAGTTGCCAAAATAAAGCAAAAAACGTATTCTTATAGAATACACTATATTAGTATTTGCCCTTTGGTCCAAAATAGGTTAGAAACTGCAACTCATGAAAATTGCTAACCTTTTAATTCTATTGGCCACGCTGGGAAGGCTGGTCCCGCACCCGGCGAACATGACGCCGGTGGGGGCGGTTTCGCTGGTCGGGGGGGCGAAGTTAAACGGATTGTGGCGCTGGGCCACCCCGTTTATCGCCCTGATCTTGAGCGATCTTTTGTTAAAAATTTTTTTTAATGTCCCGCCCTTCTCTTTTCAAACGCTTTTTGTCTACGCCGCCTTTGCCGTGAATATCTTTTTGGGGCGGTTTATTTCCGGCAACAAACGCTATCTTAAATTGGGCGGCTGGTGTGCGGCCGGTTCTCTCCAGTTTTTTGTCCTGACCAACCTGGCCGTTTGGCTGGAAGGTTTTTACCCCCCCACACTGGCCGGCCTGGGTCAATGTTACGTGGCCGCCATCCCCTTTTTGAAAAACAGCTTGCTCGGCGACCTCGCCTGGGCCTATGGTCTCTTTGCTGTCATCGATAGGGCACAAGCATGGGAACTACGGACCAGGGACCAGGGACTAGGGACAACGGACCTAAGAGTTTAATCAATATATCACTGTTCATTTCCACCCTGTTGCATGTAATCCTATTGGGTCTGCTCATCTTCGGCCTTCCCGGCGATGTTGAGAGGGCAACGGGAGATAGCAAAAACGTAATAATCTCCGTTTCCCTGATAGGTGATAGTCCCCAACCGCGCGAGCGAGTCGGTCTTGCGGAACTTCGCGGAACCCCGCCGCACCAGTCGGGGGCTCCAATCAATCGGCGGGGTGAGCGGGAAGGCCGCGGCGGGGACCTCCCCGCCGCGGACCTGGTTCCGCAAGACCGACGAGCGGAAGCGGTTGGGGTAATAACCTATCAAGAAGCCGGAGAGGGTGGAGCGTCTTTAATCCTGCAACAAATCCGTAATCGGATTGAACGGAACAAATACTATCCATTGACGGCCAAACGTTCAAAAATGGAAGGATCGCCGTTGATTGAATTTAAAATTAAACCGGATGGCTCTCTCGAATACGTGCTCTTAAAACAAACCTCTGGTTCGCCCATCTTGGATGAGGCGGCCGCGATGACTGTCCAACAAGCCTCCCCCTTCCCCTTCTATCCCGAACCGATCGCCCTCAACATTCATTACACCCTTGCCCGTTAAGCCGCATTTCGCTAAAAGGCTCCCTGTGCAGATAACCAAAGCCGTCATTCCCGCCGCCGGGCTGGGGACAAGGCTCCGGCCGGTAACGGATGTCCTGCCCAAAGAACTTCTCCCCGTGGTGACCAAACCTTCCCTATATTTGGTCCTGGAGGAGGCTTTAAAATCGGGCCTCAAGGAGATCATCCTGGTCGTTTCGCCCGCCAAAAAATCTTTTTTTGAACATCTCAAAGAGGTCTTTCCAAAATTGGCTTTTCAATTTGTTATTCAAAAAGAACCGAAAGGGCTGGGGCATGCCGTTTTAATGGCCGACCAAGCGGTCGGCCCAAACCCGTTTATGATTTTGCTTCCCGATATTATCATCGACCATCCCAAGCCGGTCTGCCTGCAGTTGATCAAGGTCTTTCAAAAAATCAACCGATCGGTCAACGCCACGGAGCGCGTTCCCAGAGATCAGGTCAGCCTTTACGGCGTTTATGAGATGGCCTCGCGGGAGGGAAGATTGCACAAGGCCAAACGGGTGGTTGAAAAACCGCCGCCCGAAAAAGCCCTTTCGGATTTTGTCGTTACCGGACGCTACCTTTTTACGCCGGATATTTTTGAGGTCTTGAAGAAAACGCCGCCCGGCCGTAACGGCGAAATCCAACTGGCCGACGCGATGAACACCCTGGCGGGGCGCGGCGAACTCTATGCCTATGAATTCGAAGGCCTGCATATGGATATTGGCAACCCGGTCGGTTTGATCCGGGCGAATATTTATTTTGGGAAAAAAGAATATGGAAAAAGTATTTATCAAGGACTTGTCTAAACATTTGGACAAGACGGTAACTATCCGGGGCTGGATCTATAATTTCCGATCTTCGGGAAAGATCGGCTTTCTACAAGTTCGGGACGGCTCCGGATTCTGCCAAGCGATCACCAACAACCCCGACGCAATCAAAAAAGTCACCCTGGAGACCTCGGCCATTTTCACCGGCAAGGTCTCCAAACATCCCAAAAAAGAGGAATACGAATTGCAGGTTTCCGATCTGAAAATTTTGCAGGCCCCGGCCGACTATCCGATCGGCAAAAAAGAGCACGGCCCCGATTTTTTACTTCAAAACCGGCACCTGTGGTTGCGCTCTCCCAAGCAGTGGGCCATCCAGAAAGTGCGTCATACTATTTGTTACGCCACGTATGAATGGATGGATAAAAACGGCTTTACCAGGATTGATGCGCCGATTTTGACTCCCGCCGCCTGTGAAGGGACCACGACCCTGTTTGAAGTCCCCTACTTTGATTTGGGGAAGGCTTATTTGTCGCAATCGGGCCAGCTTTACCTGGAGGCGGCGATTTTCGGGCACGGGCGCGTCTATGATTTCGGCCCGGTCTTTCGCGCGGAAAAAAGCAAGACCCGCCGTCACCTGACCGAATTTTGGATGATGGACGCGGAGGCGGCCTTCGTGGAGCATGATGAAAATCTAAAACTTCAGGAAAATCTTGTCTGTTTTATCGTCGAGCGGGTTTTGGTGAGAAATAAAAGGGAATTGGAAATTTTGGAACGCGACACAAGGCCATTGGAAAAAATCAAACCTCCTTTTTACCGGCTCACCCATGCGGAGGTGATTAAAAAAATCCGCGAGCTGGGGGGCGATATGAAGGCCGACGAAGATTTGGGCGGCGATGAAGAGACCCTTTTATCGAAAGCCTTCGACAAGCCGGTCTTTGTGGAAAAATATCCGGCCCGGGTGAAGGCCTTTTACATGAAGCGCGATCCCAAAAATTCCGACCTTGCTCTATGTGCCGACCTGATCGCTCCGGAAGGTTACGGCGAAATAATAGGCGGAAGCCAGCGCGAGGAAGAGATCGATATTTTGTTGAAACGCTTGGAGGAACACAACCTGCCGCGCGCCGCCTTTGAATGGTATCTGGATTTGCGAAAATACGGAAGCGTTCCCCACTCGGGATTTGGGTATGGATTGGAAAGGCTTACCGCCTGGCTTTGCGGCATTGAGCATATCCGGGAGACAATCCCCTTCCCCCGAATGATCTACCGGATGACCCCTTAGTATTGGGTTCGGAATCACCCACACCAACCTGCAATTCGAATGCCACGACCCGGAAGAGTATAAATAGAAATTCTTTATGTTATTTGGGGTCCTCAAAATCTAAAAATCATACCCCCAGTAGGCAAAACCCTGCGCGGACTCCCCCGAATCCAAATCTTCCCAACGCACCCAATTAAAAATAAAACCGTTGTTGGATTCATTAACCTCCGCAAGCTCATTATTCGGGTCCAAGGTCACCACAAACCAAATCTCACCCCAACTGCGTGCACGGTTACCGTTGGATCTTATAAGTTCAACCGTGTATGGATCAACATCATTAACATTCAAATCAGATTCGAGCACATATAACGTGGATCCTCCGCCGGGTATAGGTCTAATCGTTGCTTCCCGCATGAGCGTTCCCCGGCGCGCGGCCCCTTCGTATGGGTAATAGAAGTACTCGATTTGAACTTCATGGGGAAGCCGCTCCAGTTCTTCATCCTCCTCCCTCGGGAGTGGGCCCTGAAACCGATCGCAGAGATAAAGACTTAACACGTCTATATCATACCAAGTTTCGCTCGAAACAGGCAGGAAAGGAGGCTCGTACTGCATTCCATAAGTCGTCGTTGACCAGTCAAAACAGAGACCCAAATCGCCGACGGTTGCGTAATAGGGAGTGGGTTCCTGAGATTCCTCTTTTTGTTTGGAGGCTTGAAGCTTTTGAGCCTGGAGGATAACACCTTTTGGAATGAATTTCTTCATTTCCCTTTTGCTCATCAACTGTTTCCCCTTCATCAGATCCGTCATTTTTTCAAACCGAATTTCCTTCTCCGATATTTTCTGATTTTTTGTCCGGAAGGATTTTTCCTTTCCGTAAGTCTGACCAAAGGGCCCGGCGTAAAAAACCCCCGCCGTGACCGCCACCAGCAGGATTAAGGAAAATTTCTTCATAGTGCCTCCTTATGTTCAAACAACCAACCACCTAACTCTGCATTTTCTGTGCCATTAGAGTGGGGATGGACAACCATTTTTTTCTCTTTAAATTTCAAAAGGTTGGGTTCTGCAACGATTATACGGCCTAAAAACCGGGCTCCAAGAGGAATAAAACCGTCAAAATTCCGGCGGGGAGTGTCAAAATGTTGACGGCGAATAAAAACAACTTTTGCCTCCCTCCTGCCGATAATATACAGAGAGGCATCCGCCAAAGGGGACTATTCAGAAAGTTGTTGTAAGCACATGGTTTCATTCAAGAATTTTAAAAAAGAGGGCCTGCCGCCTGACTACGAGGCAACGGCTGTTTGGCGGGATCCACGCCGAGTGGAGGTTGCGATGGAAGATCCGGACGGCCGGGAGGGAGAGCCCCGCTATACCGTCACCTGCTCACCGAATGAGCCACGGATGACATCCGTGGCCGAGTGGAAAGGAAGTCTAAAAAAAGGAGAGATATAAAGAATCCCCTACCGAACGTTATCATCACCGGAGGCCGGATCGCACCTGGAGACGGAGTCAATTTTTTCGTGATGCCCGCCCCGCCCTGGATGCCGCCTGCCTAAAGGGAGAGGATGTGCAAGCAGCGATGCTGGAGACCTTTCGCCAGGCGGCCGAAGAGCCCCTTTATGCCCGCCCTCTGAATAAACAAAACCGCGCCGACCGCCCCTTTTTAGAAAAACTCGTTGACGAGTACGGTTTTCGAATTGGAAAGGGGCGGCAGCATCGCAAACTAGAAGGAATGGATCCCGCCGCCATCCCGGCGATTGTTGTGGAGAAAGGGGGATGGCACTTCCACGGCGTCGACCTCGATGCCAATGGAAAACTCGATGTTCTGGTTGCCCGGAACCGCCAGGCCGGTCAAGATGTCTTTTTGTATGATTTGGAGAGCATGCCGGAACAGTTGCCGGAGGTTATGCCTGCCCCCGAACCATTCCAACTTTCCCTAAGCAACTCAAGCGTCTCAAAAGGCATTCGCCCTTTTCCGAGGGAACGCCGCGGGGCGGAGATGAGAGAATTTATGTCTATTTGCACGTCTCGTGCTGACGTTGACTCAACGATGGCCGGCTACACCCCTTGCTACGATGGTTTTTTCTTTTTCATCACCGATCAGAAGGGGAGAGAGCTTCAATTACACTATCGACCTGCAGGCGATGGAGAAAAATACCAAATTGTTTGGCAGTCCCCACTCCCCGAAGGAGAAAAATGGGAAATGCCTCTTGATGACGACGTCAGTTTTATTGTGTGGAAAAAAGATGAAACCGGAACATTGAAATACATAACGACTCACATTGATCGTAACGGCCAACGACAACCAAAAACTATTTCCATCCCCATAAAAGCCGTTCGGCCAGGCCTTGTCTCTTTCTAAAAAAAATGTTTCTTAACGCCGCCCGCCAAGCAGACCGGAACGAAACAAGTAGTAGAGTAAATTGAGGAGGGCCGCGGCGGCGGCGGCGACGTAGGTCAAGGCCGCGGCGTTCAAGACGGCGGCCACCCCCTTGGAATCCTGCGTGCTGACCAGTCCATATTCGGACAATAATTTTTTGGCGCGGTTCGAAGCATCCCACTCCACCGGCAGGGTCACAAACATAAACACAACACCCAGACCAAAGGCCAAAATGCCAAGCTTGATCATACTCATCGAATGCATCAGAAAGCCGATCAACAAAAAGAAATAGGCAAGGTTGCTTCCCAGCGAAGCGGCGGGGGCCAACACGGACCGGACCTTAAACGGCGCGTAGGCGCGCGCGTGTTGAATGGCATGGCCCGTTTCGTGGGCGGCAATGGCGACGGCGGCCTGGGATGTTCCTTGATAAACATGGGAGGAAAGACGGACCTTCTTCACGCGGGGGTCATAGTGGTCATCCAAAATTCCGTCACCCCCCATCCCCAAGAACTGATGACCGCCGGTGACCTCCACCTGCACATCCTGAATGCCTTGTTGTTCCAAAATCCGGCGGGCGACTTCCGCGCCGCTCAAACCAGCGGCCGCCGGCAACTTGGAATATTTTGCAAAATTGCTCTTGACCTTGGCGGTGGCCCAAAGGGAAAGCCCCAAGCCGACCAGCATCACCATCATGTAAAGAGGGTCGAAGTAAAACATAAGCGCGGAGGCCTAAAGTAATTATTTTTGGCCGGATGTCAAGACCTCCCGATCTTGGGTTGTCAAACGTTTTTTGACGTGTTACGCGCCGCACATGGCCTTTAAGCATCCGAACTGGCTCCTCCCCGCCATCATTGTAGGAACCCTCCTCGGCATTGCCGCCGGCTGGTTCTTCGGTCCGCAAATGCTGGTCATCGACTGGATCGTCGGGACCCTTTTTCTAAACGCCCTCAAGATGATCGTGATCCCGCTGGTCCTTTTCTCCCTTATCCTGGGCGTGACTGCGCTGGGCAGTATTAAAGAGGTCGGCTCCACCGGTATCAGGACCCTCATCTATTTTTTGGCCACCACCTCCTTGTCGGTGGGCTTGGGCTTAATTTTAGTCAACTGGCTCCAGCCAGGCGTGGGGATAACCTTGCAGACGGGCCTCTCAGCCCCCGCAACCGGACCCCTTTCCTGGAAACATCTCTTCCTGTCTTTTGTCCCGGCAAACATCGTCAAGGCGATGGCCGAAATGGATGTTCTGCCGGTGATTATTTTTTCGCTCTTGTTCGGCATTTCCCTGCTGGCATTGGGCGAAAGAGGCAAACCGCTGGTCAAAATCTTTGAACTCTTAAACGACACAATCATTCAACTGGTCCACTTTGTTCTCTGCTTCGCCCCGATCGGCGTCTTCGCCCTGGTCGCCGCCAAGCTGGGGGAATCGGGGGGCGGGCCGGCCATCTGGATGGAGCTGAAAAAAATCGGCGGCTACGCCGCAACCGTACTGTTGGGCTTGTCCCTCCACGGTCTGGTCGCGTTGCCGCTCATTCTGTTCTTGTTCGCCCGGCGCAATCCGTTTGTCTATCTCTACCGGATGTCGGAGGCGATGTTGACCGCCTTTTCCACCGCCTCCAGTTCGGCCACGCTTCCCGTCACGATGGATTGCGTCGAGACCAAAAACAACGTCTCCAACCGCTCGGCCGGGTTTGTCCTCCCCCTGGGGGCCACCGTCAACATGGATGGGACCGCCCTTTATGAGGCGGTGGCCGCGATATTTATCGCCCAAACGTACGGTATCGAGATGACGCTCACCCAACAGCTGATTATTTTTCTAACCGCGACCCTCGCCTCCATCGGGGCGCCGGGGATTCCGCAGGCGGGCCTGGTCACAATGGTCCTGGTGTTAAAAGCGGTGGGGCTTCCCCTGGAGGGGATTGCCCTGATTTTGACGGTCGACTGGCTCCTGGACCGCTTTCGAACGATGATCAACGTCTGGGGGGATGCGGTGGGGGCCGCGGTGGTTGAAAGATATCTGCCTCATTTGCAAAGCTCCAAATAGAAAAGTTCCCTGCCGTCCGCCTCGTATTTCAGTTCGTAATTGGTTTTGACGTCGCTTGGAAAAAGCCTCTCGTTTCTCCCTTCACGCACCCCGCCCCAAGGCAACGCGCAAAGGGCT
>JACQMB010000058.1 GCA_016203765.1 Deltaproteobacteria bacterium | reverse complement strand
GTTATGAGACATATTTCGTCATCATAACCCCTCCCTTTCTCCCCTTACCTTAAGGGGAGTGGTAAAACTTTTGATTCTACATTGATTTGACAAATCCCTTCTTCTTTTCTATACTGCGGCCAGCAGTTTCCGAAGTGCAAGGAGGACAGAAAGGTGCGAGGGCCGTCTCGCATTTACCCGCACACCACTTCGCCTGTTGTAGCGGATGGTGTATGGGTTTTTCCCCTCCTTGGCACCAGCACTTCCCCCCAAATCAAGAACCAAGAACAAGAGGAAAACAAGAGGAATTTGATGAAGATGAAGAAGACGAATCAGGATTGCAGAATAAACCTCGGGAACCAGCCGGCGCTAAGACGCGCCTTGTTGGACCGGGCAGACAGCATAAATCTCGCCGGAACCGAAGTCAGTCTCGTGGATCCGTCCTCGACTGATAATTGGGAGTTCTGGCGATACCGAACCGTCTCTGGTGCGGGTTTTTTCAGACTCTCAAGTGCGAGGCTTTGCTGCTGCAACGGAAACCCGCCGAACGGTAAACGCTTTGTTCGCAGACTGGACGATCTGTTACGGATCACACAGTCCGCCCTTCGGATTATCTCTCCAGCCGTACACGTTCGGCTCGAAAGAGAAATCCGCAGATGCCTGCCGCCAGACTCCGTCGGACTTCTCGTCGGAGTATACGCTTTTGGCGTAGGTTACCAGGACCATGCTTGGGGCGTGGTCTTGGTCACTGAAAATCAACCACCCGAAAGACCCGTTCTCGCTTTTGTTCCTTTCCAGTACCTGGCCGAGCCATTTTTGGCCCGATCCGTGTCACTGTCCAACCGGATCGCTACAGTTGCTTGAGGAGGCGAAAATGGATGAGCTCATCGACGAAATGAAGAAACGCCTCCTGGCCAAACAGGCCGAGCTTCGACGGGAGCTCGGACAAGATGTTGTCTCATGCAGGCAGATCGGCGAAGCCTGCATAGAAACGAGGGACGCGATTGACCTCATCCCTCTCGGTGAGGAGAGGGAAATTGTCCATCATAGAGGGAATAGTCATTCCATAATTCTCCGAATGGTGGACGAGGCGCTTGTACGAATCAATGTCGGTTCCTACGGGATTTGCCTGAATTGTGGCGAGGAGATCCCTGCTTCCCGCCTCAACGCGGTTCCGTGGGCCCGGTTCTGCGCGGCCTGCCAGGCAAGACTGGAAAGAAAGTCGGGTCAGCAGGAGGTGGCCCGCTCCGCACCGATTTCATTTTAGCTTCAGCACGAAGTTGATCTTCCCCAGCCCGAAGCGGGCTGGGAATGGTCGAGAACTTCTCACTGGAGGGAAGTCTTAACCAAAATTGTCGGCTGTTATCACCCAACGGCTGGCAAGAAGGGTGAAAGATGAACCCAGTGCTGAAGAGACCTCTATCCCAACACGAGTTCAAATTGTCCCTCCGAGGAGGGGCATGGTGAACTTCCGTCCTTCGGGGTAGGGGAAAGGCCGGTTCCGGGACCCCAGCGTTCTCTCGGAGCCGGCCTTATTGTTTTTTTACTTGAGCGTGTTATGATAATTGTGAGTTTAGGGGAAGGGTGGGTGAGTGGCTTAAACCAGCAGTTTGCTAAACTGCGGGGTCCTAAAAAGACCCCTCGCGGGTTCGAATCCCGCCCCTTCCGTTTTTGATTTACTTTAATTCCTCGCTACCACCAACCCCCAGATTTCGGCGACACTTTGTCTGCGCAAAACTTTGGCGCACTCGTTGAGCGTTGCGCCGGTGGTCGACACATCGTCAATCAGAATGATTTTGCGTTCGCCCAAAGACGGGGCAGGAGCGGCAGAAAATGCGCCTTCCAGATTTTTTAGCCTTTCTTCTCTGGGCAGATCCACCTGGCTTTTCGTATTTTTGGTTCTTTGTAAAATTGGCGTGTATTCCAATCCAGTTAGTTTGGCAAGATCTTGTGCGACAAGCTCCGCCTGATTAAATCCCCGCAGGCGCAGACGCCTTTTATGCAGAGGGACGGGAATTACAGCGGCACTCGCAAAATAATTCAAAAGATCGCGTTTTATAAGATAATCCGCAAGAAGCAGTGCCAGGATTTGCGCAATGTCTTTGACATAATTGTATTTGAGATGCCAGACGAGGCTTCTGATACTTTCCTGCTCGTATTCGGCGGCTACCATGAGGGCTTTGAGCGCCATGCTTGAGGAGCCGCAGTCGGGATGCACTTGGCCAAGCAGAGAAGGTCTCTTGCAGACCGGGCAGAGTTCTGGCGGATTCCGGATTTTATTTTGACAGGGCAGGCACAAATAAATCCCCTCAAGTCTGCAGCCTTGGCAAAATTTGGGGAAGATAAGGTCAAGTACCAGATCTTTCACGCCAGCTTGATTTGCCCTTTTTTGACGTCAAGTTTTATTTCTTGACCCGGTTTTATTTTTCCGTGGAGGATTTCCTGGGCAATCAGGTCTTCCGCGAAATCCTGGATATTTTTCCGCACGAGCCTTGCCCCCTGGCTCTGGTCAAAACTTTTTGCGGTGAGGTCTTTGATGGCCGCAGAAGAGGTGGTGAGTTTG
>JACQMB010000061.1 GCA_016203765.1 Deltaproteobacteria bacterium | reverse complement strand
TGAGTCCGAAACACCCCTCCAGCAGTCTGGTCTGTGAACTCCTCGGCAAAAACGGCGAGCTCCTGTCGCAAACCCAGGCCTCGGCGGCCGGACAGATATTGTCTTTTCAGACCTCTCCCTTTGAGGAGAACGCCGTCCTTTATCTGCGTGTCAAAGATATGAACCTGGCCCCCGATTCGCCGGCCTCCGAGCTCCGGGAATATTCCCTGGAACTGCGGCCGATCGCGGCCCTCCAGCCGCCGCCTGAAGCCGTGCAATCCGGGGCGCCGCCGAAACCCGAACCGCCCGGGGTGAAAGAAAAATCGGCCGTGAGGGAAAAACCCAAAACAACAAGGGAAGTCCCCGCGGCGCCTCTTTGGAAAAACGAGGCCGTCCAATATGGTGTTGGTGGCTTTATTGTCTTGGTATTGGTTATGGTGTTGATCGCCTTGATGCGAAGGAGGAAAAAACAATGAGCGCATTTAAAATGGAGAAGGCCTTAAACGATCATATCGCGGAAGAAATCTATTCCGGCTATCTTTATTTGGCCATGGCCGCCTTTTGTTATGAAAAGGGCTTAAACGGCTTTGCCCACTGGATGAAACTGCAGTCCAAGGAAGAATGGGGCCACGCGATGAAAATTTATGATTTTATCGTCCAGCGGGGGGGCCGCGTCCAATTAAAGGAAATTAAAAAACCGCCCGCCGATTTCGGTTCGGCCCACCCCATGATGAAACAGGTCCTGGCCCACGAGCAAAAAGTCTCTGCCGCGCTCAACAAACTCTACGAGGAGGCTGGGCGCCTCAAGGACAACGCCACCCAGGTGATGCTCCAGTGGTTTGTTGGCGAGCAGGTCGAGGAGGAGGCGCAGGTGAACGACATCCTCGTCCAACTGCAATTCATCTCGGATAAATCGAGCGCCATCTTCTTCATCGACCGCCACCTGGGCAAACGGGAAGGTTGAAACAAGCCCCAGACCTCATTTACCTTGGTTGGAAATAACGAGGGAAACCGGTTGTCTGGTTTCGCGCGCCGGTTCGCGCCTGCGGCGCCGGCCGTGGCGCAGGAGGTAAACCACCTCCTCAATGGGACCGCCGGCCACATAGCCGAGCGAGACCACCCACATCATGATGGAGGGTTTCCAGGCAATAAAGGCGATAGCGCCGGCGCCTCCGACCAGGACAAAAAAGGAGAGCCTTCGGCGGATGTCCAATTCCCTGGCATTCCGGTAGCGAACCGTGGAGACCATCAGGAGGGCCAGCCCAACGGTCAAACCGAGAATGGGAAGATTTTTTTCAGGCAGACCATCAAACAACCGGTCATAAAAAATCACGGTCGTGGCCGCCATGTAGGCTGACATCGGAATGGGAAGGCCCTGAAAATAATGGGACTCTTCGGCTTCGGCCTGTACATTGAACCGGGCCAAGCGCAGGGCCCCGCAGGCAAAAAACAAAAAGGCAACGATCCAGCCCAGCCGGTTAAAATCCCGTAGCGCCCACATATAAAGAAGCAAGGAGGGGGCCAGGCCGAAGGAGGCCAGATCGACCAGCGAGTCGTATTCAATCCCGAATTGGGATCCGGCCTTGGTGAGACGCGCCAGTTGGCCGTCAAACAGGTCAAAGAGACCAGCCAACAGAATGGCCCAGGCCGCGGTGACGAAATTGCCGTGCAAGACCTTGATCACCGCAAAAAAACCGCAGAAGAGAGAAGCGGTGGTGCAGAGATTTGGCAGGATATAAATCCCTTTTTTGATCCCCCCCCTTCTTCGAATTTTGCGCTGACGGAATTTCAAGGCATCCTCCCCAACACGGTCTTTCCGGCCAAAACTTTTTGGCCCTTGCGCACCACAATCTCACAACCGGGGGGACAATACAAGTCGGTGCGGGACCCGAATTGAATCAGGCCGAAGCGCTCCCCTCGGTTCAGGTGTTCCCCCTCCCGGACATAACTGACAATCCTCCGCGCCAGCCAGCCGGCAATTTGCACCACCAGCCAGGCACGCCCCCGTTCGTCCTTCAACAAAATGGCGTGGTGTTCATTCTGCTCCATCGATTTTTTCCGGAAGGCCGCCTTGAATTTTCCCTTTTGATAAAAGCATCGTTCGATCTTTCCCGAAACGGGGGCCCGGTTCAAATGGCAGTTCAAGGGAGACATAAAAATTGAAATCCGCCGGGCCGGTCCTCTTAAATAACGGCCCTCCTCACCATCGACAATCTCCAGAACGCGGCCGTCGGCGGGAGCAGTGATCCAATTCTCTTCCGGGGGGACGCGCCGCGGCGGGTTGCGAAAAAACAGGGCCAGATAGACGGTGAAGCCGCCGGCCAACAATGCCGCCCAGCCGCCGGCATAGTATCCGGCCAACAAGGTGAGCAAGAGGCCCACCGCGATGTAGGGATAGCCTTCGGGGGTGACCCAAAACGCTTTGGGCCGCTTTCGATAACGAGGCATGGCGGTTAAGTGTTTAATGACTGCTTTGATTGCCCCGGTATCTTTTCAAGATGTCTTCGATCTTGTCCTTGCCGAGGAGCTTTTTTTTCTGAAGCTCCTTGCGCTGGAGCTCCTCCTCCGGGGTGAGGAAAAGTTTATTGTCCAGTTTGGAGAGCTGGCGCTCATAGGTGAGATGCTCCTGATAGAGCGCCGCCAGATGTTTATCCTTCCGGCTGGCTGATTGGATGAGTTCCACGTCCTGTCTTTCCATGGCTGGCTCCTTCCTTGTTAAAACCGGTCAAAAAATAAAAAAGCCGTGAGATTCTTCTCACGGCCATCAACTCTCCGTGCCTCCGGTCCTTCATAAATTCATCATAACGGGCCGGCTCAAGCCCTGTCAAGCAATTTGAAATAGCTCCTCCGCTCGGGGAGATCGACCCTTGAGACCTGAATAGCCACCCGATCCCCTATTTTAAAAGCCCTTTTCTTCCGCCTCCCTTTCAGGGCCATATGGGCCTCGTCAAAGACATACTGATCATCGGTTAACTCCTGGACTGAAACCAATCCTTCAACAAAATACTCTAACAGCTCAACAAAAAAGCCGAATTTTGCCACATGAGAGATCACCCCCTCGAAATGCCGGCCGACTTTATCCTGCAAAAAAATGGCCTGATGGAGCTTGAGTATCTCCCGTTCGGCGGCCAGGGATCTTCGCTCCTGAATGGAGGACTGCTCGGCTATTTCAGCCAGTTTCCCTGTTTTGGTCCGTAGTCCGTGGTCCGTGGTCCGTAGTCCTTCTTTTAACAGCCTATGAACAACCAAATCCGGATACCTCCTGATGGGCGAGGTAAAATGACAGTAGCACCGGCTGGCCAGGCCGAAATGCCCCAGATTTTTCTCACTATAGATGGCCTGGGCCAGGGAGCGAAGGAGGCGGTTATTGACCAGGCGTTCTTCGGCGTGCCCCTTGAAAAATGTCAGAATTTTTTGCAGAAATTTCCCCGAAAGTTTTGGCGGGAAGGGACCGGGGAAACCGAGCCGCTGGACCATTTTCAAAAACTCCCGAATTTTATCGGGTTCCGGCCCCTCATGGACGCGGTACAAACAACCCCTCCCCTTTTGGGTCAAAAACCGGGCCACCGCCTCGTTGGCGGCGATCATCAGCTCCTCGATAATTTGATGGGCCCAGAGGCGCTCCGACTTCTCGATATTTTCAATCCCGCCGGTAAAATCAAGAACGATCTCCGGTTCCGGCAGGTCAAAATCGAGGGAGCCCCGTTCGTTTCGCCCGGCCTTCAGCCGTTTGGCCGCCTCCGAAAGATTTTGAATTTCCGTCAGGAGTGTCCCCCTCTTCTCATCCAGCATTTTTTGGACCAGGGTGTAGGTCAGCCGGGCATGGCTTTGAAAAACAGCAGGATAAAATTGTTCCCGGGAAACATGGCCGGCGGCGTCGATATCCATCTGGGCCACCATCACCGGCCGGTCCTCGTTCGGCCGGAGACTGCACAAATCATTGGAGAGGGCCTCCGGCAACATCGGCAAGACCCGGCCCGGAAAATAGACCGAGGTGCCGCGGCTGAAGGCCTCCTCGTCCAAAGGGGATCGGGGCACAACATAATGGGAGACGTCGGCGATGGCGACGGAGAGGCGGAAATTGCCATGCTCCAGCGACTGGACAAAGACGGCATCGTCGAAATCCTTGGCATCCTCGCCGTCGATGGTGACGAAGGGAAGAGAGCGCAGATCTTTTCTTGGGTCCGTAGTCCCTCTTTGAATTGTCTTTGCCCCCTCCTCAACTTCCTTTGTAAATCCCTTGGGCAACTGGTGTTTCGCGATCACATATTCGACCTCGGCGGTCAGCGAACCCCTGGCGGGGAGTTTTTCCACCACCCTCCCGGTGAGCGGCTGTGACTTTTCCGGGTATTGGGTGATGACGGCCACCACATAATCCCCCCCCTGAACGCCGTGAGGGGCCGGATCAATGCGCATCCGGTGACGGACCCGCTGATCCTCGGCGAGGGCAAACCACTCCTTCCCCTTCTGCTCCAGACGCCCCACGATCTGTTTTAAACGGCGCTGAACAATCCGGACGACCTCTCCTTCGTATAATCCTTTTTTGGAAGGTCGGACCTTGACTTCAACCCGGTCTCCGTGTAGGGCATCGCCGATGTGGCGGGCGGGAATAAAGACATCCTCCGCGCCCGGTTGATTGGAGACGACAAAACCGTAGCCTTCGTAATGCAAACTCAATTCACCGATCATTGTATTTTTTTCCATGGGGTTTGGGCACTATAGGGCAAAGGAGGGGGAGATGAAAGAAGAAGATTTGGATGAAGTCGAATTGGATGAAGACGATCCAGTCTGCCCCAACTGCGGGCAGTCGACCGAGGGGGAGACCACCTGTCCCTACTGCGGCGCCATTCTGGAAGACAGCGATGACCTGGATGATCTTGGGGAGGAGGAAGAG
>JACQMB010000060.1 GCA_016203765.1 Deltaproteobacteria bacterium | reverse complement strand
GCGGCGGGGGGCGACGGTTATGCCGCCACCATCACCGGTCAATACCTAACGGAAATTCACGACTGTTATGAACAGCTGGTGACCAATTGGAAGAAGGTCATGCTCCGTTATCAGGAAATAGCCATCGTCCCTCCGGACATCGACCTGATTATCCTGCCGGCTGAAATCGACATGGTGGAACACCCGGACTATGTCCATGTGGCCGCCGGGACGATCCGTGAAAAGGTCCGGCGCATGATCGCGGCAAGGAGAAACAGCCAATGAGTTTTGTCGGAAGAGTTGTGGAAGTGAAGGCCGATGATGAGATTCCGCGTCATCAGATTCCCAACCGTCTGACCGATGCCGAACGGCGGCTGATGACTTTTTTTTCCAAAAACAAACAGCTGATCGCGTGCGGAGGGAATATCGGCACGGGGAAAAGTTCGCTGGTCAAATTTCTGGCCTATCATACCGGCATGAACGCCATGTTCGAACTCCCCGACCAGGGCTTCGAGGATCACCTGACCAACAATCAGGCCCTCTATCCCCTTTTGGCCACCGCCAAGGATTCGGCCAAGCGAACCTTAAGCCGCTACTATCAGGCCATCGATGATTTCATCCAAACGCAAAAGAAAGAGGCGGTCGAATCGCCGGCCTGGATGACATCCAAGCGCCACCTGGAAAAGGCGGCCCTCGACATCCAGCATGCCTATCTCGATTTGAGAAAGATGCAGTTGCAGGCCGTGCCGCATCTGGCCGGCTCCAGTTGTGTCGACGGCTCTCCCCTGGCCGACCGCTTTGCCTTCTGCGAAGTCCTCCATCGGGACATGGGGGTTTCCTATCTGACCCGGGAGGCCTTGGATACCATCGACGGCCGCCTGGGGGACGAGTTTCAGCAGTTGGCACAACCCAATCTGCTCATCCTGTTAAAAGGAGACCCCGAGATTTTACTCAACAATATCAGGGAAAGGGAACGGAAAGAGGAGCGGCTTAAATCCAATCAGGAACTCCCCGAAGGGCTGGTGCGCCTGGTCCGGGCCTTGGAAAACCGCTACAACGAATTTGTCGATACCCTGCGCCGAAACGGCTGGTACCTGGGGCCGGTCTTGCTGATCGATGTCTCCAAGATTGACTTCGTCTCCAACGTCCGCCATCTGATCGCGGTCTTTGAGGCGATTGAAGATCTCCTGGTGCCCAAGGATTTTAAAATTCACTAGTTCTACGGTTGACACCCTGGTAGTGGTTAGTTATACGGGCCGCGAATTCCAAAAGCCCTATGCTCTTCGCCAAAGGCAAAGAATTTTTTGAGCGGATCGACCAGGTCGCGCAAAACGTTTTGGAGTCGGCCAGGCTTTTGGAAGATTTTATTGCTCATTCCCCCGCCACGGAAAATCGTCTCCGAGCCCTCGAAGACAAAGAACACGAGGGCGACCGACTCACCCACGAGACTTTAGAAAAGCTCAACAAGACATTTATTACTCCCCTGGATCGGGAGGATATCCACAAACTGATCAGCTCGATGGATGACATCCTGGATTTCATCTATGGCAGTGCCTATCGAATGGTCCTCTACAAGATTCCTTACGTGAGCGAAGAGTTTAAGGGATTGGCCAGGGTCCTGGTCCGCACCACCGAGGAGGTTTGCAAGGCGGCGCTACGCTTAAAAGACTTAAAAAACCCGCAAATGACCCTGGCCCAGTGCATTGAAATCAACCGCCTGGAAAATGAAGCCGATGAAGCCCACCGCCTGGCCGTGGCCACCCTGTTTGAGAAAGAGGCCAACCCCATCCACATCATCAAAATTAAAGAGATATTGGATCACATGGAGGCGGCCACCGATAAATGCGAAGATGTGGCCAACGTGATCGAGGCGATCATCATCAAAAATGCCTGACCTCTCTTTTACCTTTTGGCTGGTTCTTTTCATTATCGGGCTCGCCTTGGTTTTCGATTTTATCAACGGGATGAATGACGCCGCCAATTCGATTGCGACCGTCGTCTCCACCCGCGTTCTTTCACCAAGGTTAGCGGTCTTTTGGGCCGCCTTTTTCAATTTCGCGGCGATTTGGATTTTTGGGGTGAAGGTGGCCACCACCATCGGCAAGGGGATTGTCCTGCCGGAAATCGTCACCCCTTATCTTTTGATGGCGGCCCTGATCGGGACCATCATCTGGTCTTATTTGGCCACCTACTACGGCATGCCGATCAGCATCTCCCACTCCTTGATCGGCGGCTTTTGCGGAGCCGCGATTGTCAAGGCCGGATGGCAGGTGATCCTTTGGGGAAGTTTTAAAAAGATATTGCTCTTTATTGTCCTCTCCCCCTTGCTCGGCGGGCTTGCCTCTTATTTGCTGATGGTTTTGGTCGTTTTGTTTTTTCATGACAAACATCCCGGTCCTTTGGATAAGTGGTTTCGAAAATTACAATTGGCCTCCTCGGCGGCCTTCAGCCTAAGCCATGGTTCCAATGACGCCCAAAAGACCGCCGGCATCATTTTTGCCCTCCTCCTTGCCACCGGCTATCTACCCAAAGAAGCCACGGTTCCCTTTTGGGTCCTCCTGCTTTCTTATACCACCATCGCCCTGGGAACGATGGCGGGGGGCTGGAAAGTCATCCAAACCCTGGGGCAAAGGCTCACCAAGCTCAAACCGGTTGGGGGGTTCTGCGCCGAAACCGGTGCGGCGATCACCTTGTTTGGAACGGCCCTGGCGGGCATCCCGGTCAGCACCACCCATACCATCACCGGCTCAATCGTCGGGGTGGGAGCGATTCAACGTTTATCGGCAATTCGCTGGGGGATTGCGGGCAAAGTGGTTTGGGCCTGGGTCTTAACGATCCCTTTGTCGGCCGCCCTGGCCGGCTTCATGTATTCCCTGTTCAAGTTGTTTGGCATCCAATGAGGAAATCAGGGAGGCGGGCAGTTTCCCTTTATACAACCAAAAATAGATCCAATGGTTCGCCAAAACCTTTTGCACGTAATTTTGGGTTTGATCATAAGGAATCTCTTCGATAAAAAAGAGGAGGGAGTCCTTTTTTCTCAACACCTGCCAGCGGCTCACCGCCTCTTCCCCCGCATTATAGGCGGCAATCATCAGGGGGAGCTGGCCGTCAAAAAGCTGGCTTAATGATTTGAGATAAAAAGTGCCCAGTTTGACATTGCGGCCGGGCGCAAACATCTTTTCCCACGCAAAATCTTTTTGCCGGGTCGCGGCCGCCAGGCGCAGTGCCGTTTGCGGGATAATCTGCATCAACCCCATCGCCCCCGAACGGCTGACCGCCCTCTCTTTGAAAGACGATTCCTGTTTAATCAGGGCCAGGACAAAATAGGGATCGAGCCGGTTCCGTTTCGCCTCCGGCCAAATCACTTGACCAAACAAGATCGGATAATTCTGGT
>JACQMB010000057.1 GCA_016203765.1 Deltaproteobacteria bacterium | reverse complement strand
TTGGCCGGGCTTCCCAGATAATATTTTACCGAAAGACCCGTGATGACATAAGTGGCAAAGTAGGCGAGGCAGAACTGGATCAGCTGTTTGGTGCTTCCCTCCGCCGCTTTAAACATGATGATTATACTCCGCAAAGTCTTCGACTTTGCTTCGCGGCCCGGCAAAGCCGGGCCTTGACGCCCTCCCCTAACATCGAATAAATCGGGGCGCAAGCAAAAATCCAAAAACCCGTTGAATCTTTGCCCGTTTAATGCTAGCAGACGCCGTTCGCGGAGGATTTATGGCGGATGTAAAAATCGGGGTGATCGGGGGGAGCGGGCTCTATCAAATGGAGGGGTTGAAACTCCTGGATGAGCGTTATCTGGAGACCCCCTTTGGAAGGCCCTCCGATGCAATCATTATCGGCGAGTTGGAGGGGCAAAAAATAGCTTTTCTCCCCAGGCACGGCCGGGGTCATGTTTTAACCCCCTCGGAAATCAATTACCGGGCCAATATTTTTGCCCTCAAAACCCTCGGCGTGGAGCGGATTCTCTCCGTTTCCGCCGTCGGCTCCATGAAGGAGGAGATCGCCCCCGGCGATGTGGTCCTGATCGATCAATTTATCGACCGGACGCGCCAGCGCCCCTCCACTTTTTTTGGGGAAGGGATCGTCGCCCATGTCGCCTTTGCCGATCCGATCTGCCCCAATCTTTTGGAAACGGTGATGGGGGCCTCTAAAGACCTGAATGTTAAAGTCCACAAAGGGGGAACCTATCTCTGCATGGAGGGACCGATGTTTTCCACGAAGGCCGAGTCCAATTTGTACCGCTCCTGGGGTGTGGATGTGATCGGCATGACCAATTTACAGGAGGCCAAGCTTGCCAGGGAGGCCGAAATTTGCTACTGTACCCTTGCCATGCCGACCGATTATGACTGTTGGCACGCGACCCACGCCGCAGTTGATGTGGCGATGGTGGTTGAAACGTTGCAGAAAAACGTCACCACCGCAAAGCAGTTGATACAAAAGGCACTGAGGCAGATCGGCGAAGAACGCCGCTGTGCTTGTGCCACGGCGTTAAAAGACGCGATCCTGACCGATCGCAGCAAGATTTCAGCAGGGGTCAAACAACGCCTCGCCCCGATTATTGGTAAATATGTCTGACACGGAAAGCATCGGAACCTACCTTCGCCGGGCGCGTGAATTGCGCAAAATCCCGCTGGAAGATGTTTCCCAAGCGACCAAAATTCATATTCGATCTCTGCAGGCCCTGGAACGGGACGATATTCAATCGCTTCCCGGCCCCGTTTTTACCAGGGGATTTATCCAGTCCTATGCCCGGACGATCGGCCTGAATGCGCAGGAGGCGGTGCTGCATTTTGAGGAGCAGTCCGAAAACGGCGCGCTCTCTCAGTCGAAGACGGCAAGAACGGGCTGGCTGAAACCGAAACGCTGGCGGATGCGCCCCTGGATTCTTTTCGTCGCGTTCCTGACCGTGGTCTTCGCCGCCGCTTTTCTTTCTTCACGCTAAAATGTTCGCTCGATGGTATCTTTGCAAATCCTTCCGCTCGCCATTTTCGCAGGACCAGGTCCGCGGCGGGGCGGTCCCCGCCGCGGCCTTCTCGCTCGGCCGGCCGGTTGATTGGATCCCCCGACCGGTTCGGCCGGCCTCCGCGAGGTCCTGCGAAACCGGCTCGCTGACGGATTTGCAAAACACAATTCTCACTCTCAAAAAAACGAAGATGTGTTTGAGAGTGAGCATTATGCTGTTGCGAGAGGTGAGGGAAGAGAGGGCGGGTATTGCGACCTAAAGCGCCGTCTAGCCCGGAGCCGTAATGAGGAGCGAAAATTTGTATGGGTTGCAAAATTTGGCGATTGACGGAGGAAAATCGCCAAATTTTTGCTGTTGCAACCCAACAAATTTTCGCGACGAGTTAGGCGGAGGGCTGGCGCAGTCGCAATACCCGCCCTCTCTTCCCTAATTCCTCGCAACAACACCATCGAGCGAACAATGGGGATGAGGGATAAAACCGATCTGGCGATTGTGTTGCGTTGCCTCAAGTACGGGGAGGCCGACAAACTGGTGACCCTTTTTCTTAAAGGAAGCGGCAAGCGAAAGGGGATGGCCAAGGGGGCGACTGTGTCCAGGCGGCGTTTTGCCGCGACCCTCGAGCCCGGCGCCGTCATTCAAGTGGTTTTTCAAGAGGGCCCCCGTTCCGAGTGGCTTTTTTTGAAAGAGGCCAGCCTGTTGGAACATTCCCCAAAGTGGCGGCGCTCCTGGAAGGGGATGGTGGTGGCCAGTTTCTGCTTGGAGCTGGCCGGCCGCCTTTTGCCGGAAAACAAAGAGGCGCGGGACAAATTTGAACTGCTCGGTCGTCTGTTGCGGGAGGTGGACGAGGCCAATGCCGTGCAAAAACTTTTGGTTTTCGAATCAAACTGGATTCAGGCCTCCGGCCTGGCGCCGGAGTGGAGAGAAAGGCTTAAAAATAGGCCCATCCAAACTGCCGATCCGGCCTCCCTGCAAAAGGTCCTGGATGCCCATTGGGGATCGCTGTTGGGCAAACCCCTTTTATCGAGAAAGTTGCTCGATCAGGTTTTTGTGGTATAAGGAGGGCAATGAAGACCCTTCGCTGGTATCTCTTCGTTTCCCTGTTATTTCACCTGGTCGTTCTTTTGTTGCTTCAAATCCCCCGGCGGGATACCGCCGAAAACAGGCTGGCCGAGCCGATCTGGATCGATATTCAAAAGGGAAAATACGAAGTGGTCGATATCGAACCGCCGGCAA
>JACQMB010000056.1 GCA_016203765.1 Deltaproteobacteria bacterium | reverse complement strand
CCGATGCAAACGGGATTGGTATCGGGCGGCGGTGTTGCGATGGAGCATTCCCTGGGTGACCATTTTGGCAATGGTGGAGAGGGCCGGTTTGAGCAGGGTTTCGGCCTCTTTTTTGTTTTTGGCGGTCAGGGCGGCGCGGAGTTTTTTGACCGCCTTGCGCATCCCAAGCACCAGGGTCTTGTTGCGCAGGTGGCGTTTTACGTTTTGCCGGGCCCGTTTTTGCGCCGAGATTTTGCGCTCAATCCGCTTTTTTTGTTTGCGTACGTCGGCCATGTTTAATTGTGTTTATGTGTTTATGTGCCTATGTCGGGGGGGTTTAAACACCATAAGCTAGGGATGTCAAGTGTCAGAGAGTAGGCAAATTGCCAAAAGGACCGGGCTGATCGGGGGGCTGACGCTGGTCAGCCGTATTTCTGGGCTGTTGCGCGACGCGGTGATCGCCTTTTTCTTCGGGACCACGGCGGCGGCGGACGCCTTCTACATGGCCTTCACCATCCCCAACCTCCTGCGCCGGTTTGTGGCGGAGGGGGCGCTGACTATTTCTTTTATTCCCATTTTTACCGGCGAACTGAAGAGGTCGCGCGAGACGGCCAAGGAACTCTCGGATCAGGCCTTCTCCTATTTGACGGTTCTTTTGATCTTTCTCTGTTCGGCCGGGATTTTTTTGTCTCCCTGGATTGTGCGCCTGATTGCCGCCGGTTTTACGGAGGATCCCGAAAAATTTGCCCTGACGGTTCGCCTCACCCAACTTTGTTTTCCTTATTTGTTGTTTGTTTCCTTGGCCGCCCTGGCGATGGGCCTGCTCAACAGTTTGAAAAAATTCGGCAGTCCGGCGGCGGCCCCCATTTTTTTGAATTTGGGACTGATCGGCGGGGCGGCATCTTCTCTTTGGGTGGACCCGCCGGTTTATGGCTTGGCCTTCGGCGTGTTGGCCGGCGGGCTTCTGCAGTTGGCCGTTCAGCTCCCCGATATCCGGCGGGCCGGTTTTTTCCCGCGTTTCAATTTTAACGTCCACCCGGAGCTCAAGTCCCTCCTCGGTTTGATGCTCCCTGCCGCCTACGGGGCGGCGGTCTATCAGCTCAACGTGATCGTGATCCGTTTTTTTGCCTCGTACTTGGAGACCGGCGCGGTTTCTTACCTCTGGTATGCCAACCGCCTCTTTGAATTTCCGATGGGGGTTTTTGCGATCGCCCTGGCGACTGCCATTCAACCCACGCTCTCCGATCATGCCGCCGAAAACAGTTGGGAAAAATTCAAAGGCACATTGAACTATGGTTTGCGCCAAAACTTTTTGATCACGATTCCGGCGATGGCGGGGTTGATTGTTCTGGCCCATCCGCTGGTGCGCGTTCTTTTGCAACGGGGGGCCTTTGACCCGGCGGCGGCCGAGGCTACCGCGCAGGCCATGATTGCCTTCGCCGTGGGGCTTCCCTTTTTGGGTTTCGTCCGTCTGATCGTGCCGGCCTTTTACGCGCTCAAGGATTCGAAGGCGCCGGTGGCGGCGGCCACCATAGCTGTTCTGGTCAATGTTGTTTTGAGTTGGTGGTGGGTGCAGGTTTGGGGACACATCGGTTTGGCCCTGGCAGTCTCGGCCTCTTCCTTTGTCAACGCCTGCGCCTTGTTTTTGGCCATGCGCAAAAAGATCGGCCGGTTTGGAGGACGGTCGGTGGTGCGTGTTTTTTTTCAATCCTCCCTCGCCGCCGCCGTCATGGGCCTTGTCCTCTGGTGGCCGCAGGCCAAGGGGTGGTGGCTCAATGCCCAGGATTCTTTTTGGTTGCAGGGAGGCCAGCTTTTGCTGGCGGTGGCCGCCGGCATCCTAGGTTTTTTTATGGCCGCTCGCCTCATCGGTTGTCGCGAGGTTAGAGAGATTGTGCGAACAATGAGAAGAAAAGAACCGTTGCGATAAATTTCACCAAGTCCTGACCGGCGTTTCACTCTTCCAGCTCGGAAGATTTCGTTTGTCTCTTTTTCGGGTATTGTTGCTTCAGGTCTGGCGGGGGGGCCTTTTTCTTGGGCGGCGGCAGGGGTTTTTTTACGGTCTCCCCCGTTTGCTTCTTTTTGGGATGACTTTTCGGCTCCTCCCTTTGCATCTGTTCGTGCTGATAGATTTTTTTCTTCTGCCGGAGGTGTTCCTGGCGTTTGTGCACGCAGTTTTTGAAATCAAGGGTGCCCGGTTCGTAGCCCCGGCTAAGGCAATATTTTTCCACCGAGTTCGAGACCCCCAACGAGGGGAGATCTTTGTGATGGTTGTGCCGGTGCGGTCCCTGATGATGATGGCAGTGACAAGCCGAAAAAATCAGGCCGGCGGAGGCCAAAGACCAGACAAAAAGAACGGATCGGATTTTGGGGGACATGGGTAACCTCCTTTGGATGTTCCAGAAATACATTTTTATCGAGGTCATGGCAACTTTAGATTTTCTGATTTTTTTGCTTCGCCTCTTCCCAAAGAGCGTCCCACTCTGCGGCGGTTAAATTTTGCAGGGGTTGGTTTTTTTGGCGGCATTTGTTTTCAATCCATTGAAAGCGTTTGGTAAAGCGGTCGCAGGCTTTGCGCAAGGCGGTCTCGGGATCGATTTTTAAAAAACGGCCGAGCTGGGCGAGGGAAAACAACAGGTCGCCATATTCCTGCTCGTTCGGTTCGGCCTCCAGTTCGGCGAGTTCTTCCTTAACTTTATTCAGCACGCCGTTTCGATCGGACCAATCCAAACCGACGCGCGAGGTTTTTTCGCCCAAACGAAAAGCCTTGACCAGGGCCGGCATTCCCTTCGGCAACCCCTCCAGCATCGAGCCTTTTTTCTTTTCGGCCTGCTTGATCTTTTCCCAGTTTTCCAGGACCTCTTTGGTGGTGGAGGCTTTGACATCGCCGAAAACATGCGGGTGGCGGCGGATCAGTTTTTCGACCGCACCTTGGGCCACGTCGGCGGCACTGAATTTTTTATCCTCGGCGGCAAGCCCCGCGTAAAAAAAGATGTGGATGAGCAGGTCGCCCAATTCCTCCTTGAGACCGTCAAAATCGCGCCGGTCCACACTCTCCACAATCTCGTGAGCCTCTTCCAGAAGGTAGGGGTTGATATCCTTGTAGGTCTGTTCGCGATCCCAGGGGCACCCCCCGGGGGCCCGCAGTTTAGCCAGAATTTCGAAGAGTTTTTCAAACGCCTCACCGGCTTTTCCCATGGCGGTCGTATAGGAGCCCGAGGGTGGAATGTCAAATGAGGGGGGCGAAAGGGGGGTGGGTATACCCCGCCCATTTTTTTGTTCCCTTTTAGGCAACTTTTCCGATAGAGTGCCGATAACCCTCACGTATGGATCCTGTTACCGCCATTTTTGTAATCGGCACGTTGCTGGGTGTGGCGGGGTGCGGTTCTTCCGGCCCTTCTTCAAGACCTGATCGTGAGGAACAGGATCCCCCGGATGGGGGGAGTGATTTGAGTGCGGACGGTCCGGAACCGCTTCCTGTAGACGGCGGCGACGGGGGAATGATCGGCGCGGATGCCGAAGCCGACGCCATGCCCCCCCGGCGCGAAAAAATCAACGACCGCTGGGCCGAATTCGAGGATTGCGTTTTGGCCGATCTGGTTTTGGCCGACGAAAAATTGTATGCCTTGTGTGAAGGGAATCCCCATCGTCTTGTTCAATGCGATCCCGCGGATGAAGATTTGGAACCGGCCGCGTGCGACGATTTTGTCCTATTTGAAGATCTCCCGCATCTTGATGGCAAGCCGTTGGAAATTGCTCCGCTGGTCCATAATGTCCTGAACGACCGCTATTCCGTTGTCACCTTTACTTCCGTCCCTGACAATTATCCCGGCTTTTTTGTGGTGGACCGCACCACTCGGGAAATCACCGACCAACGGGCCTGGGAAGCGCCCGGAATCCGGGTGGGCTCCGACATCATTGAATTTCCCTCCAATCTTCCCTGGGGGTCCGCCCTTTTGGGGGACAATCTTCTGATCGCCGCCCGCAATCGTGATTTTGAAACCGCCGGGGAAAACTATTACGGCGGAATGTTTTTGTATTTTGACTGGAACGGAGACGGGACGGTGGGTATTCCCGAAGAGGCCGAGTTGGGTGTTGCCTTTCGTTTCACCAACGGTTTGAATCCGACCCTCTTTCGGCCGGATGGGAGCACCGCCAAACTATTAAACAATCAGCATCGCGGCGGCGCCAGTCCGCTTTCCAGCGGTTGGGATCGGATTGCGTTGGATGGTGACGGCAGGCCGGTCATCGACGAGGATGATTTTCAATCGTTGGGCGCGATCTCTTTTGAACCCTTCAAACATTTTGCCGCCAGCCCTGATGGAAGCGCCGTTTTTCTGGCGAGCCGGCCGAATCTTTATGTTTATCAGCCCGCCGCCCACTCCCTAAGCGATCCTTATCCGTGGGAGGACGAAAGGGTGATCTCCGCCGCCTGGGGCGGGGCTTTGGGCGACCGGGTCTTTTTTGCCGGCGAATCCCAAGCGGTCTTTAGCGCCTCCATTTCCGACGGCGGCGCGGTTTTTGCCTCCGGGGGGATTTCCTTAATCGGAGAACCGACCGCCTCCGCCATCGACTTGTCCCAGGGGATCTACTACCAGGGCCTCATTGTGGATGCGGCCGCCGGCCAAAGCGCCATCACGGCGATGCTTGATTCGATCTTTGATGTGGAGTAGGACTTCTCCCAACATCCATGTTTATGCAAGCTATTCAGGAAAAACTGGAAACCGTTTTAACCCCCTTTGAAATCGCGGCCCATCTGCCGCTGATTGACGAAATCAACGCGCTTAAAAAGGAAAAAAACGCCTGCGTTCTGGTTCATAATTATCAGACTCCGGAAATCTATCACGGCATCGCCGATTACACGGGCGATTCGCTGGGACTGGCGCGCGAGGCGGCCAAGGCCGATTGCGAGCGGATTGTCTTTTGCGGCGTTCACTTTATGGCCGAGACGGCCAAGTTGTTAAATCCCGCGACAAAAGTTTTGATTCCCGATTTGGAGGCGGGGTGTTCCTTGTCGGAAAGCATCACGGTGGAAGATGTCCGCGCGTTGAAACAAAAACATCCCGGCGTGCCGGTGGTCTGTTATGTGAATACGCCCGCCGCGATCAAGGCCGAATCGGATGTCTGTTGCACCTCCGCCAACGCGGTCCGAATCGTGGAAAGTTTGGAGAGCGATCGGATTGTTTTTATTCCCGACGAATATCTCGCCCGGAATGTGGCGAAAGAAACAGGCAAAACAATCATCACCCATCCGGGGCGCTGTATGGTGCATGAACAGTTCACTCCCGGCGATATCGAAAATTACCGGGAGCAATTTCCGGGAATCGCGGTGATCGCGCATCCCGAATGTTCGCCGGAAGTGGTAGCGGCCAGCGATTTTTCGGGATCGACTTCCCAGATGAGCCGGTTTATCCGCCAAAGCAGAGCGCAAAAAATCATGCTGATCACCGAATGTTCCATGGCGGACAATCTCCGGGCCGAATTTTTAGACAAGGATTTTCAGGCGCCGTGCACGATCTGCCCGCATATGAAAAAGATTACATTGGAAAAGGTTTTAAAAAGTCTGCAGGAAGATGTCTATGAAATAACCATCCCGCCGGAGGTTTTCCGAAAGGCCCGCCAAAGCCTGGAGCGGATGCTGGAATTTTCATGAGGTTGGACGTTTATCTGGCTCAAAAAACCGGCCGCTCCCGCCAGCAGATCAAAAGATATATTAAGGAGGGGTTGGTAAAAGTTTCGGGCCGCGTTGTCCAAAAACCCTCTTTTCTGATTAAAAATATACAGACCGTTGAATATGATTTGCCTCCTCCTTTTATTTTACAGCCCCCCACGCCTGAAGCCATGCCGATTGATGTGTTGTACGAAGACGATCAGATCGCCGTAGTCAATAAACCGGCGGGCCTTGTCGTTCACCCGGCGCACAAAAGCCCTCACCATACGCTGGCACACGGCCTTCTGGCACGGTTTGGCGAGCTTCCGGTGCTGGATGACCCGATGAAGCCCGGCATCGTGCACCGTTTGGACAAGGGGACCAGCGGCTGTCTGGTCGTGGCCAAAACCAAAGAGGCCCTTCTGAATTTGCGCGGGCAATTTCAAAAAAGAACGGTCGACAAAACCTATCTGGCCCTCGTGGTCGGCCTTCCCAAAAAGGAGGGAAGGATCGAAAAAAAGATCGGCTGGCATTCCAAACGCCGCTACAAAATTTCGTCCCACACCAAAAAGGGGAAAGAGGCCATCACCACTTGGAGGGTTTTGGAGACTTTTGGACAAAAATTCAGCTGGGTTGAAATAAAAATTTTCACCGGCCGGACCCATCAGATCCGCGTCCACTTCGCCGAGGCGGGTCATCCGGTGGCGGGGGATCCCACTTATGGAAAACGTGCCAAGGTGTTGAGCGAATGGATCAGCCGGCCGGCCCTCCATGCGTGGAAACTGGGCTTCCAACACCCCGCGACCGGGAAAAAAATCAATGCAGAGTCTCCACTCCCTTCCGATTTGAAAAATCTGTTGAGTATGTTAAAAAAGGAAAAATGTTAATTTCCGTTGAATCGCTTCCTTTGATCCAGGCCCCGCTTTTGCAAAGTGAAGATTGGCTGATTCACGGCTTTGGGCTGAAGGACACTCCGGTCGAGCGCTATTTGGAAACCTTGGGCTCCCCCAAAGCGGTTATTCCAAAAACAAAACAGACCCACGGCAGTCATGTTCACCTTTTGAAAAAGGTCAATGGTCCATGGTCCACGGTCCACGGTCCTCTTCAAGGTGACGCCTTTCTCACCGATCAACCCGGCATCGTCTGCCACGTCCGCACTGCCGACTGCGTCCCCCTTCTCCTTGCCGACTGCAAAAATCATGTTATAGGGGCGGTGCATGCCGGCTGGCGGGGGACGGCTCAAAAAGTTGTTGTCGCCGCCATTGAGAAGATGCGGGAGAAGTGGAAAACGGAGCCGGCCGATTTGAAAGCGGCCCTCGGTCCGGCCATCGGGGGACATTGTTATGAAGTGGGGGCCGATGTGGCCGGCGCTTTTGAAAAGGCGGGGCTTCACCCCGGGGAGTGGATGGAGGAGATCTGGAACGACCGATGGTATTTGGATCTGGCCTTCGCGAATTTTCATCTGTTGCAGGCCGCCGGCGTCCCCAAGGAAAAAATTTATGTCTCCTTGGCTTGCACGGCCTGTGATTTGGAAAAATTCGCTTCGTATCGCAAAGAGGGAAAAGGGACAGGGCGGCAGGAAAGCTTTATAATGATTCGATGAAGAACGATCTCGCTAAAACATTGGCCAAAAAGTATGGGACACCGTTGTATGTCTATGACGCGGAGCGGATTCGTGAAAATTACCGGCGCCTCCACAAGGCCTTTTCAACCCGCTGGCCCGACTTTCAGATTTTTTACGCGGTCAAATCCAATTCCAATCCGGCCGTGGTCCAAATTTTGCTCCAAGAGGGGGCCGGTTGCGATTGCGCCAGTGAAAATGAGCTGAAGCTGGCCATGCGGCTGAGGGTGCCCGCCGAAAAAATCCTTTTTTCCGGCAACATGCTGGCCGACGCCGATTTGAAGGCCGGCCTCGAATCGAAGGCCCTGTTTAATCTGGACGATACGAGCCTTTTGCCCCGGTTGTTAAAGTTCGGCCGGCCGGAAGTCTTGAGTTTTCGGATCAATCCGGCCATCGGCAAAAGCAACGTGCATGAAAGCGATGAGTTGGCGGGGGCCAAGGCCAAATTCGGCATTCCATGGGAAAAGGCGGAGGCGGCTTATGCCCTGGCCAAAGAAAAAGGTTTGAAGCGCTTCGGCGTTCACATGATGACCGGCTCCTGTGTGACCGATCCGGCCTATTTCGCCAAGATTTCGGAGAAATTATTAAACTGTGTGGGGCCGATTGGGAAAAAATTAAAAATCGATTTTGAGTTTATCAACATCGGCGGCGGTTTCGGCATTCCGTATCAACCGAATGAAAAACCGCTCGATATTGAGAAGACCGCATCACTGGTCGTGGAGATCTTTAAAAAGAAAACCAAGGAGTTTGGACTGAGTGAGGTTAAATTATTCGTCGAACCGGGGCGTTATTTAGTTGGGGATGCCGGTTGTCTGGTCGGCCGCGTTCACGCCATCAAGGAGAGCTACAAAAAATTTGTGGGGACGGATGTCGGGATGAATATTTTGGCTCGGCCTGTTTTGTATGGCGCCTACCATGGGATTCGGGTTGTAAAATGTTCGAATGGGACTACGGACCACGGACCACGGACCACGGACTTGGTCGAGACGGTTACGGTAACGGGCCAGGCCTGCGAAAACGCCGATGCCTGGGCCAAAGACCGCAAACTGCCCAAACTGGAAGTGGGGGATCTCATCGTTGTTGAAAATGCCGGGGCCTATGGCTATGTCATGAGTTATCCTTATAATGGCCGCCTGCGCGCGGCGGAAGTCCTCCTGGAAAAAAATCAACCCAAACTAATCCGTAAGCGGGAAGCATTTGAAGATTGGATGAGCGGGACTACTCTCTTTCAAAAGGGATAAACCGGTCCCGTTCGGTGGGGAGGAGGGGGGCGGCGGTTGCCTCTCGTCTTTGGGGTCCGGCCGGTACTTTCCATTTGACGAATCCATCCTTGGGGCGATCCAGAAAATATCTGTCCCAATTTTCTCTCCGGTCCAGATCCATCGGTCCGCCGTCAGTATAGGGGTCTTTGGCATAGGGTGATATTTTTTTGACCGGTTTTTTGACAGACGGTCGTGCTTGTTTTGCGGATGTCGGTTTCGGGGCGGGGGCCGGCCGCGGGGGCGGAGTCGTTTCCAAAATTTTTTCCACTTCCTCCTTTATTTCCGATTCCGGCGCGTGCGGCACCTCCACCGTTTCCGCTTCGATGAACGGTTTGTCGGTCTCCAAATCCTCCAGGACAATCCCGTTTTCGGCGGCTTCCTCGGGGAGGGTCGGTGTGATCCATTCGCGGCTCAGTTTTTGCGCGAACAGAATGACGGCCGCCAGGACAACCAAGGTCCCCATATTCACCCAAAAAGAGGGCCGACGCCTTTTTTGCCTTTGAACCACCGTTGCATCGGTAATTTCGTCTTCCCTATCCATGGTCTCTCCCTTCACAAACCTTATCGGCACCAGCGAAAAAAAGTTGCCTACTTTTTTCATTTGCGTATCAATCCAAATCCCATTAAGGCTGTAGCCGGGCTGGCAAACCGAAGCAAGGAGTTTGTAAGTGTTTGAAATTACTACAGTTATT
>JACQMB010000001.1 GCA_016203765.1 Deltaproteobacteria bacterium | reverse complement strand
GACCATTGTCTCTCCATTGAAAATCTGATGGATTTTCATTTTTTGCTGGAGCGCGAACGGACCCGGGAGGCGAAGGCGTTTGAAGAAACCGCCGCGGAACAAACGCGTCTGAAAACAAACCGACCCTACATGGAAAAATATATCAACCCGCCGGAATTTTTGGCCGAGGAAAGAAAGCGGGCGGAGGAGGAACAGCAACGAGGCAAACAGATTCCAAGCCACCCGGAAAAAGATGTGATGGGTTTTTTGCTCCGCCACGCCCCGCTGGAAGACTGGGAGGCCGGACTCCTCTCGATCGTGCGGGAGGAGGCCTACTATTTCGCCCCGCAGGGGCAGACCAAGATATTGAATGAAGGATTTGCCAGTTTTTTTCACAGCCGCATCATGACGGAACGGGCGCTCAAGGATAACGAGTTCATCGACTATGCCGACCATCATGCCTCCACCGTGGCCCTCCAGCATCCGGGACAGCTGAATCCCTACAAAATAGGCATTGAACTGTTGCGTGACATCGAGGAGCGCTGGAACAAGGGGCAGTTTGGCAAGGAATATGACGAATGCCGGGATATGACGGTCAAAAGAAAATGGGATAGGAAACTGGGGTTGGGAAGAGAAAAAATTTTTGAGGTGCGAAAACTCTATAACGATGTGATGTTCATCGATGAGTTTCTAACGCCCGAATTTTGTGCCCGGCACAGGATGTTTGTCTACGCCTTCAACATTTCGGCCGATCAATATGAAATTGTGACGCGCGAGTTCGAAAAGATAAAAAAACAGCTTTTGTTTCAACTGACCAATATGGGGAATCCCTTGATTGACGTGATTGATGCCAATTACCGCCACCGCGGGGAACTCCTCTTAAAACATACTCACGAGGGGGTTGATCTGAAGATCGACTGGGCTAAGGAGGCCCTCAAGGCCCTCTGCCGCATCTGGAAGAAGCCCGTGCACGTTGACACCGTCGTCGACGGCGTCCCCAAAATTCTTTCGTTTGACGGGCAGGAGTATCACGAAAATCGTCCCTAACTTTTCGTTCAGGACAAAAAATCCAGGATAAGCTTGGCTAATTTTTTGGGGTGTTCCAATTGAAACATGTGGCCGCAATTTTCTAGGATTTCTAGTTTAGAGTCAGGTATTTTCTGATGCATGAATTCGGAACAGTGGAGTCGAGTTAACAAATCCTCTCTTCCGGCAATAATAAGTGTCTCTTTTTGAATCTGAGAAATTTTATCTCTTAGGTCAAAAGACTCACAAGCAGCAGACTGCGCTTTAAAGGCCTCTATGGATTGGGGATGTGGGTTGTTCAGCATTTCATCCATAGCTTGTGCTACTCTTTTTTGATCCCTCAAAAAGGGCTCTGCAAAGAGCCAGGGAAAAACTGTTTCGAAAAAAAGTTTTGGGTCTATCTGCATTGCCATGTATTTGCTCATGGTATTAATATGCATCATCTGTGGGTATTCTAATTTGGCTGTGGAAGCGCAGATTACAGCTTTATTAATTCTGTCAGGGTGAGCAAGGCAAAGTTGCAAGACAATAAATCCACCCATCGAATGGCCAGCAACCGAGGCGGCTTTAATGGATAAAGCATCCATGAGTGCAATGACGTCGTTGCTAAGCATGGCAACGCTATATGGGCCAGCAGAGGACTCGGTTTCTCCAGTGCCACGATTGTCAAACAGGGTCACACGGTATTGTTGTTTTAAGTCATCAAGAATGGGCATCCATCTTTGATGGTTAGCTGAAAGTCCAGAAATCAAGACCAAATCTTTCCCGGAGCCTTCTTGTAAGTAAAACATTTCCAGACCTGTTTTGAGTTTTATTTTAGACATGCGCGGCTTGCTAACACGGGAGGATTTAGAATGCAAGGTTTTGCTCACTTCTCCCCTCATCCCTCGCAGAAATCCAGCCTCACTTTTTTATTTTCTTATAGAGAGGTTTATGAGTGATTTTTTTATAACAAGGAGTGCGGTGCAAAGGGTGATGGCGAAGGAAGCGGCCAGCAGGAAATGGGCCCCAATCGCCAACTGAACCGCCAGCATAAACCCCAAAATACCAAAGTAGAAGAGGGGGCCAAGCAATCCCTGAAAGGGGAAGCGCCGGGCGGGCCAGACCGGCAGGCGAAAACGGGCTAAGAGTGATTTTTCAAGAATTTGCCAGCCGGCCAAAATCACGAAGGCGACCAACAGCCAGCCGGCAAAATTGGAAAGTGGCACGCCGAAATAAATCCCGCCATCAGGATAGTAATGAACTTTTCCCAAAAACCATTTTTCCCCCATCGTGGCGGTCGGATCGATGACGACATCGGCCAGCATCATTAAAATTGCGGCCAGGCCGACGACCGGCAGAGGTCGTGAAGGGGAAACATGCGGATCCATTTTAAATTTTCCAAAATGAGGTTCGATCAAAAACCAGGCGGTGGCATAAGAGGCATAGGCAATAAACGGATACGAGATTGAATCCCAAACGGGTACCCCGGCCAGGACCAACTCGCCGGCAAAGGACTCCGGAATATAATGATAGAGCCCATAGGGAAAACCGTTGTGGATGGAGGCATATTCGGAAAGAAAAGCGATTGCATAGCCCCACACCAGCCAGATCAGGGTGCGCAGGATGCCGAGATGCAACAAAGCCAGGACCAGAAAAGTGACAAGGAACAAAACAACATACGGGCGATTTAAAAAAGTTGTAAGAAAAGGTCCGTAGCCCCCTTCGACAAGCTCAGGGCACAGCGTGGTCCCTAGTCCCCGGTCCACTCTTATTTTCCCTTTTCAAGGAACGGCTTGATCAAATCGATCGGAATCGGAAACAGGGTGGTTGAATTCTTCTCCGCGGCCACTTCCACCAGGGTCTGCAAATACCGCATCTGCAAAGACATCGGGTGATCCTGCATCAGCTTGGCGGCCTCGACCAGTTTGGCGGCGGCCTGGAATTCCCCCTCGGCCCGGATCACCTTGGCGCGGCGCTCCCGCTCCGCCTCGGCCTGTTTGGCCATCGCCCTTTGCATTTCTTGCGGCAGGTCAATGTGTTTGACCTCCACGTTGCTCACCTTGATTCCCCAGGCATCGGTTTGTTTATCAATGATCTCCTGGAGCTTGTGGTTGATCTTGTCCCGTTCCGCCAGAAGTCCGTCCAGTTCGGTCTGCCCCAAAACACTGCGCAAGGTGGTCTGCGCCATCTGGGAAGTGGCAAACATATAGTTTTCCACGGCGACAATCGCCCGGCTGGCATCCACCACGCGGAAATAGGTGACCGCGTTGACCTTGATCGAGACATTGTCCCGGGTAATCACGTCCTGGGGAGGGATGTCGAAGACAATCACCCGCAGGGAAACCCGGACCATCCGGTCGATGGGATAGAAGACAAAAATAATGCCGGGCCCTTTGGTTTTGGATAAGAGGCGTCCCAGCCGAAAAATAACACCCCGTTCATATTCCCGCAGAATTTTGATGCAACTGAAGAGATAGAGAACGAGAAAAAAAACCAGCGTGGAAGTAAAAGTGAAACCGAACATAACACCCCCTTTTGTCGGACCAGTGAGCAGGAACTAGGGACTCCTCCTCCTAACGTAAAGCTTAAAATTTTCAAGCTTTAAAATTTCAACCTTCACTCCCTTGGCGATCGGCTCTTCGGCGAGGGCATTCCAAAGTTCGCCCTGCACGAAGACCTTGCCGCCGGAAGGGCTGATGTCGCTGTCGGCCAGGCCGATCGCCCCCGCGAAGGCCTCCTCACCGGTTGTCACCTTTTGGCGTCTGCTTTTTAAAACCAGCGTGAACAATAACCCGAAGATCGCCGCGCTGGCCGCCAGGGTGGGGATGACCACGTGAAGCGAAAGCTCCAAAAATTCGGCCGGCTGGTCGACCAAAAAAACCGCGCCGAAAAAAAGACAGACAAATCCGCCGATGGCCAGCAGGCCGGCGGAGGTGACAAAGAGTTCGGCCCCCAGCAGTGCCAACCCCACCACGGTTAAAATAATGCCGGCGTAGTCGGTGGGAATGATGTGAAAAGAATAAAAAGCCAGCAGGAGGCAAATGAGCCCCGCGACCCCCGGCGCCCAGCTCCCCGGGTGGGTGATTTCAAAGAGGAGGCCGTAAAAACCGAGTGTCAGCAAAATATAGGCAATGCTGGGATTGATCAAAACGTTGAGCAGGGATTGGCGCCAGTTCAGTTCAATGGTTTGCACGACAGCCCCTTTTGTGGCCAAGGTAACTTGTTTATCGTTATTCAGCGTGATGGTTTTGCCGTCGATTTTTTCCAGGAGTTCTTTTTCGCTTTCGGCGATCAGATCGATGACCCCCAGCTTCAGGGCCTTCTCCTCGGTGACCGATTCGCTCTCTTCAACCGCCCGCTTGGCCCAATCGACATTCCGCCCCCTGGCCTTGGCGATATTTTCGACCCAGGCCAGCGTGTCTTGCATGATTTTTTCAGTCATGGGAGAGATTTCTCTCTTATTCTTGGTCCGTGGTCCGTGGTCCGTGGTCCGTGGTCCTCGGTCCCTTTTCTTCCGTCCCCGGTCCCTCTTTTTCCCCCAAGTCCTTAAATGGATTCCGATCCCCTTCCCCCAACTCCACCGGATGGGCCGCTCCGATATGCGTGGTTGGCGCCATGGCGGCCACGTGGGCGGCCAGGGTGATAAAAACGCCGGCCGAGGCGGCGCGAGAACCGGCGGGGGAGACGTAAACGATGACCGGCACCGGGGTGTTCATAATTTTTTTGACGATCTCGCGGGTCGATTCCAGGAGACCGCCGGGGGTATCCATCACAATCAACAGGGCTTGGGCGTTTTCGGCTTCCGCCCGCTCCAGGGCCTTCGCGATATACTCGGCGGTGATCGGATGGATGATGTAGTCCTCGATTTGGATGCGGTAGATGGGGGAAGGGGCATGGACTACGGACCACGGACCACGGACTACGGACAAAAGAAGAAAAACGAAAAAGACTAGGCTACTTTTTTTCATTTTTGGAGCGGATCATCATGAGGAAGGCTTCCACCAGCGTCAAATCCCATTGCCCCGATTTTTTTTCCTTTTCAAAAATTTTAATGGCGTCTTCCTTCGGCATCTTTTTGCGGTAGGGGCGGTCGGTCACCATGGCGTCATAACCATCCACCACCGCGATGATTTTGGCAATAAGGGGAATGTCTTTGTCGGTCAAATGGTCGGGATAGCCTTCGCCGTCGATCCGTTCATGGTGGGAACGAACGCAACAAAGACACGGGGCAAGCGACTTGAGCGGTTTGCAAATATCAAAACCGACCGAGGGGTGAATCTGGATATGTTTCATCTCCTCTTCGGTGAGCCGCCCCGGCTTGAGGAGGACCTCTTCTTTGACGCCGATCTTGCCGATGTCGTGCAAGAGCGCCCCCTTGCGCAACACTTCGATCTCTTTTTCCTCAACCCCCAGGTGTCTCGCCAGCTGAACTCCCATCAAGGCCACCCGCTCGGAGTGGCCGCGGGTATAGACATCTTTGGCCTCGAGGGCCTTGACCAGGCTGAACAGGATGTTTTCGGAGCGATCGACATCATCGTGGAGGGCCTTGAGGTTGAGCAGAGATTTGATCCGGGTGGTCAACTCCAGCTTGTTAAACGGTTTGACCAAAAAATCGTCGGCCCCCAATTCGATCGCCTTCAGTTTGTCATCCAATTCCGAAAGGGCGGTGATGACGATGACCGGAATAAACTGGGTCTCTTTGTTTTGTTTGATCGCCCGGCAGACCTCGTAGCCGGAGACCTTGGGCATCATCAGGTCGAGCAAGACAAGATCGGGCATGGTATCGTGGATTTTTTTGAGGGCCTCTTCGCCGTCAAAGGCCGTTTCAATGGCGTAGGGATACGGCTTCAACTGCGCCTTCAACAACTCCACGTTGACCGGATTGTCATCGACGATCAGAACGCGCGGCTTGGCCATAGAAACCATCCTAACAGGGAAGGGATAGAATGACAATAAATGACTTGACAGTTGCTCCTTTCAAAAGGAATGTATAGCCCATGTTTTTGTTCCGGTGGCTGAAGAAACTGCTGGTTTTGGCCTTGGCGGCCGTCGGGTTGTTTTGGGCGGCGCACTACAAGGTGGGGGGGGTGCCGGTCTATCAGAAGGCCAAAAGTTACGTCGCCTCCGAAGATTTTCGCCAAAGCTGGAAAGATTTTAAAATGTTTTTCGGAGGCATGTTAAAGAGTCTAGGTGAAGAAATTCTGGAGGATGTCACCGACGAGGACAGAAAGGAACTGGACAAAATGATCCAAAAGAAAGCGGGGGAAAAATATGGAAACGGCGGCTTCTAAGTCCAAAAACTGCAAGGTGGAGGGGTGCAAACGGCCTTATCGGGCCAAGGGCTATTGCAACACCCATTTCAAAAAATGGCGGGCAGGTGAAATGCCCAAAAAAGCTCGTTACAAAACTTGTTCCGGCGAAAATTGCCGCAAGCCGTTGTTTCGGTTTGGCTTGTGTGAAACCCATTATGCCGGGTTGTTGAAGGGTCAGGAGGTTCTCAAGGAGGAGGCGCCCAAGGAAGAACCCAAGAAAGAAGAACCCAAAAAAGAGGCACAACCGGAAAAGACCGATGAAAAAAAGGAGTAGCCTGCTCCGCCAACTCTACCGGCGCACCTTCAAACACTACGGCCCCCTCCACTGGTGGCCCGGCGAGACCCCTTTTGAAGTGATGGTGGGGGCCATTCTCACGCAGAATACCGCGTGGACCAACGTTGAGAAGGCAATCCGCAATTTAAAAAAGAACCGCCTGCTCGATCCAAAAAAATTGTTGAAACTGCCGCCTCAAAAGCTGGCCCGCCTGATTCGGCCGGCCGGCTATTTTAACGTGAAGACCAAACGGCTTCGCCATTTTTTAAAATTCCTGATGGCGGAATATAATGGAAATATCTCAAAGATGAAGCGCCGGCCGTCGGCCGAGCTCCGCGAAAAACTCCTGGCCGTGAACGGCATCGGCCCGGAAACGGCCGACTCGATTCTGTTGTATGCGCTGGCCAAACCGGTCTTTGTGATCGACGCCTACACCCGACGGATTCTTTCCCGGCACTATCTGACAAAAAAGGAGACACCCTATGAGGCACTGCAGGATTTCTTCCTGCAACGCCTCAAGCCGGATGTCTCCTTCTACAACGAATATCACGCCCAACTGGTCAACATCGGCAAAGATTTTTGCCGTAACAACCCGCGTTGTGACCAGTGCCCGCTGAACGGCTTGAACTGGTGATCGCTATTTCAAGATCCGTGCCGTATTGATGGCCTGCCGGAAATGCCCTTTGATGGCGTTGAAGTCATCCGCCTCCGAGGCGCATTCCAGGATGTAACCTTGGTTGGGCCCCACCAAGACCCCGATCAGAAGACGCTCATCCTTGGAGGGATTGAGCCCCTGCAACAACAGGGCACGATTCCCGTTGATCGTTTTTTGCTCCACCTTTTGGATGTTGATCCCTTGGAGTTTATACTCCATCTTGAGGTGGTCGGCGATCTTGCTTAGATTTTTGCCCTTGGCAAGATCGAGGTATTTGAGCGTGATCACCGGGTCGGGACCGGCCTGTTTAAAGACCCACTTTAAGGGTGTGTTTGGGTCTTTTCTGACCTTCTGGGTGTCCCACTTCTTGTCGGGCTTGTGAAACTCGAAGGCCTGATCGACGACGATCGTCATCTTGTCCGCGCTTTTGGTGTATTGCACGGACCAGGCCTGTGTGGCGAGTAGCAACCCCGCGATTCCCATTCCTCCCCAAGCGAGTAATTTTTTCATATTGTCCTCCTTTCCTCGCTCGAGATTTACAGATATTGTACGAGGTCGGCGGCGGCTCTTCAAGAAAAATCAGCGCGACGTATAACAACCATCACTTTGCCACCGCCCCTTCCGGCAGCGGTTTTGTCCGCCTCTCCTTCTTTGCCTTTTCGGTTTTGGTTTCCACTTGATCGCCGCCCATCTCTTTTCTCCGCGGGGTGCAGGAGAGAGGCGCCGCCCCGGCAAGGGCAACGAGCAGAGGCGCAACCATCCATAAGGGCGTTTTCATGACAACTTAAGAACGTTCACGAAGAAGCGGATACCTCGTGAAAAGGGGAAACACGATATCTTCCTTCATCACGAGGTATCCGCTTCTTCGTGGCCACGATTTACACGTCATTTTGTTACGCGCTCTAAGGCTGGACAATGGATAAGACGTAGCTTTTTAAATCAATATATTTCTTCGCCGCGTTGAGCACATCCTCGCGGGTCACGCGAAGAATTTTTTCCGGAAAACGGAGCACATCCTTGAAACCCTGGCCGTAGAGTTCGTCGAAGCCGAACATTTGGGAGAGGCCCAAATTTCTCTGCAGTTCCAATTCATAGGTCCCCACCAAGTGTTGCTTGGTTTTCTCCAGCTCTTTGGGCTCCACCGGCGCGGCGATGATTTTTTCCAGCTCTTTTTGAATGGCCTGAGTGGCGGTGGAGACCTTGGCGGGCTCGCATCCAATATAGACCGCAAAGTATCCCGGATCCAACCCCGCGCTGTAAACGGACGTTACGGAATAAGCGAGACTCAGTTTGTCCCTCAACTCAATGAACAGACGTCCCCCCATCCCCGATAAAATGTCGTTGAGGACGGTCATCGGGTAGTAGTCGGGGCTGGTGAAGGTCGGCCCCAGAAATCCCAAGACCAGATGGGCCTGTTCCTTTTTTTTGGTGACAACCGTTCTTTGAATTTGGCCGGGTTTGCGGGCGGAGGGCGGCTTGGCAAAGGGATAACCTTTTTTGGAAAGTCCCCCCAGGTGTTTGTTTAAAAGCGCCGCGCCCTCTTTTTCGGAAATATCCCCGACCATGGAGAGGACCATATTTTTGGCGCCGAGGATTTTTTGATGCCATTGTTTCAGGTGGGCCGGGGTGAGGGCCTGGAGCGATTTTTTGTCTCCCAGTTCCCGCATCCCATAGGGGTGATGATTAAAAAGTGTTTTTTGAAAATGGTGGAAGGCCAGGGCCGAGAGATTGTCCTCCAGATTTCTGATGGCCTCCAGGTTGAAGGCCTTTTCCTTGGCGAACTCTTTGGGGTCCCACGCCGGCTCGAACAGAACCTCGAAAAAAAGTCCCAGGGCCTTTTCCGTGTATTCGGCCAAAAATTCGCTGCGCAGGCCGAAGGAGTTCTTGCCGCTGAAGCCTTCCAGTTGGCCGGCCGTTTTTTCGATCGTCTCGGCCACTTCCAGGGAGGAGCGCTCCCGTGTCCCCTTGGTGATGCAATGGGCCATCAGGGCGCCGATCCCGTTGTTTTTAGGGGTCTCCGCCAACAGCCCGCCCTGGAAACAGGCGGTGATCGCCACGATGGGGAGGGCGTGGTCTTCCTTCAAAATAAGCCGCACCCCGGAGGGGAGGATGATTTTTTTTGCCTCCGGTTGTTTTTTTGCCGCCGGCCTTTTTTGAACGGGGAGGGGCGGGCTGG
>JACQMB010000066.1 GCA_016203765.1 Deltaproteobacteria bacterium | reverse complement strand
GGTCTGCCTAAACAAAAACCCAAGGATCGGAATGTCCCCCAGCACCGGGATTTTGCTCTTGGTCTTTCTCACTTCATCCTGCATCAGGCCGCCGATCACCACGGTTTGACCGTCGTTGGTCACCACCGACGTTTTCACCTTTCGTTCCGCAATGGCCTGCGTCCCCAGGGCCGTGTTCTGCGGGGTGGCAAAAAAGGAGAATTTCTGGTCGATGTCCATCCGGACGGTCCCCTTTTCCGTGATTTGCGGCGTCAGTTTCAAGGTCAAGCCGGCCTCAATGCGGCTGGGTGTCCCCACCTGCACGGCGCCGGTCGCGGAAATGATGTTTTGTCCCGGCTCCGGTTCCTTGCGCAAAATTTCAATCGTCGATTCCTCATTATCCAGGGCCAGTAAATTCGGAGAGGCGACGATATTGGTGTCCCCGACGGCGGACAGCGCGGTGAGGAAGGCCGAAAAGGCCGGCACGGTGACGGTGGTGGCATTCCCACTCGAATCGGTGGTCTGGATGTTGACGGTCCGGCGGGAAAGGATTCCTCCCAGCAAGCCCGGAGCGGCGGTTAAAGGGGATGTGCCGGAACCGAGGGGATTGATTAAACCGGCCAGTTGTCTAAAGGTCTGGCCGAAACCCAACGCACCGGCCCCCTCCGCGCCCCCATGGGCGCTCACCCCCAGGGCCTTCTGGCGCGACAAAATAAACTCAATGATCATCGCCTCCAGATAGACCTGTTTTCGGGGGATATCGAGCTTGTTCAAGACTTTATCGACCAGGGTGCTGTATGTTTTCGGTGTGGAGGTAATCAGCAGGGAATTGGTCGTTTCATCGGCGGCGACTTTAAAATCCTCCAGCTCCGCCACGATGGTCCCCGCCTGTTGCTGGGCGCCGGCCTGCCCGGCCGGTTTGGCCGTCTGGCCCGCCAGGTTGGCCAGGACCTCGGCGATATCGGCCGCCTTGGCGTGTTTTAAATAATGAACATGAATTTTTCCCTCGGCCCCCTCCTCCAGTTTGGCGTCCAGCCGGTTGATCAATTCCTTCACCCCGTCGATCGCCCGCTTGCTGGCCAAAACAATGATCGAGTTGGTCCGTTCATCGGCAATGATTTTGGAGACATCGACGATTTCCTGCGCTCCGGCCGCTCCGGCCCGGGTGCGGGGCTGTCCCTTTTCCTGCTCGAACAGGGTCAACACAATCCCGGCCACCTCCTTGGCCGAGGCGTAATGGAGCGGAATAATCTCCACCGTCTCCTGCGGTCCTTCTTGATCAAGTTCTTTGATGATTTTCATGAGGCGGTCGATGTTGGTCCCCGAATCGGTCAGGACCAGGGTGTTGGTCTCCGGGTAGGCGAACAAATTTCCGTTTCTGGAAATCAGCCCCTTGATCGCCTCGGCCATCTCGCTGGCCGAGATGTTTTCCAGTTTGATCAGGCGGGTGATGTATTGATCGCTTAACGGGGTGGTATCAACATGGGTGGGGATCGGATAATTTTTGGCGTCCCTCAGCGGAATAATTTTTAAAATCCCGCCCGGCCCTTCGACCAGCGTAAAACCGGCCACCTCCAGGGAAGAGAGAAAGGCCTGATACGCCTCATTCTTGGTCATCATCCGGTTGGAAAGGATGGTAATTTTGCCGGAGACCTTGGCGTCGATGATAAAATTGCGCCCGGTCGCCTTGCTGATCTGTTTGACGATCTCTTTGATATCCTGATCCTGAACGTTGAGATAGACTTTTTCTTCCTCGGTGGCTTTTTCTTCCGGCTTTGTTTCCACGGGGGCCGGCGGCTGTTCCTCCGTCTCCGTCTGCACGGGAAGTCGCGCCTCCCCTTCCGGAAGCTGCGCAAAAGCAACACCCGACATCAGTACACATAGCCAAAGGCCGCTAGCGAATTTCATATTCAAACGTTTCATTTTGTCCTTGCCGAATCAGATCAACGCTCAACTGGTTCGAGTCTTTGAGCTGGCTGAAGATCTCAAAACCGCGTTTTACATCCAGCTCCAACCCGTTTATTTTCTTTAATATGTCCCCCCGCTGGAGGCCCAGCTTATCAAAAATCGAGCCTTGTTTCACCGATAAAATTTTCATGCCGGAAACCTTCCCCCCGGCGAAGTTGGGGACCGCCCGGATCTCGGTATAAAGCCGGTCGATATTGGTTAAGGCGTTTTGGACCTCCCGCTGGTCAATCATGAATTTTCCCTCCGCCTCTTTTTGAATCCCTTCACCCGGTTGGAAGGGCTGGGGGGCGAGCATGGCCGCCGCGGTCTTCAAATCGGAGGGGGGCGGACCGAAAATGGAGGTCGCCGCATCCTCCTCAAAGGGGGCGTATTCCAGGCGGTTATTATGGAGGAATTCGATCCGGTCCATCTTGATCTGAACTAATTTGGTATTGGGGGCAAAACCGTTTTCATCCCCCACCGCGTAGGTATCGATGGAGACCCCCCGGCCCGTTCCACCGGAAACGGTGGCTGAAGAGCGGGGGTCTTTGCCCTCGCCGACCATCAAAACCCCCACCACCTGGATATTCAAACCGGTCTTGACCGCCTCCCCGGAGGGTATGGGCGTTTCGTCCCGGCCCACGATTGCGGCCTCCTCGGCCTGGTACTCCGTCGAATCAAAAATATTCCGCTCCAAAATAACTTGATACTTCGAAAAAGGGGGGGATTCGCGTTCCTCCGCGGCGTCGGCAGAGGGGGGCGGCGGCGGCTTGACGGCCGCCGACTCCACGGTGATTTTATTTTCGATGTAAAGATTCGTCAGCTTGGCGCCGAAATAGGCGCAAAGCAAAATGGCCACCAGATTGAAGACCCACAGGTATTGTTTTAAAAGGACTAACATGCGTTTTTAACCTACCACATCCTGCGGCAGGATAACAGTAAACTTGGCCCCTTTGCCGTATTCGCTTTCCACCTGAATGGTCCCGTGATGGAGCTCGGCGAACTGCTTGGCAAGGGTCAGTCCCAGCCCGGTTCCCCCGTGTCCCCGGGTGACCGAGCTGTCGGCCTGGGAGAACATATCAAAAACCCTGGGGATATTTTCCGGACGGATGCCGATGCCGGTATCCTGCACAAAAAGCTCAAAGGCATCCTTTTTATGTTTCATCCCCAGCCGGATCTCCCCTCCCTCCGGGGTAAACTTGATGGCGTTCGACAACAAATTCAGAAGAATCTGCTGGACCTTCCGCTCATCGGCCCGGATGGGGGGCACCGGTTCCTTCGGCAAATCGAGTTTTAATTTTTGTCCCTTCTTTTGAATCAGGGACCGGATGGTGTGGACCAGCCGGTCCAGGAGGTCCTTCAAATCAAAAGGCTGAATTTCCAATTCCATCTTGCCGGCCTCCACCTTGGCCATGTCCAAAAGATTGTTGATCATCTCGAGGAGGGTGGCCCCGTTGTTTAAAACCTCCCGCAGACTTTCTTCCTGCTCTTCGGTCAATTTGCCCATCACCCCTTCCAGCAGTAATTCCGAAAAACCGATGATCGCCGTCAGGGGGGTGCGCAGTTCGTGGCTCATCGTGGCGAGAAATTCGGACTTGATCCGGTTGGCCTCCCGGAGGCGCTGAATCAAAAGGGAGGCCTCCAGCACGAGGGCCGCCTGATTGGCAAAGGCCTCCAAGGTCTTGACCGTTCGTTCTTCAATGTATTTGTCTTTGGTAAAGCCGACCAGGGCGCCCAAAATTTTCTGCTCGGCCACCAGGGGGACCCCCACGATTTTGTGCGAGCCGACCGACTCCTGAATTTTATCGATCAATCCCCGTTCCAACGGGGGCTCCACGCCGGCCAGAATTTCACCGAATTTTTCGCGAAAGACGATCTGATTCTTTTGCAGGGATTGGAGGGCCGTGTTTTCCCGCGCGTTCAGGGGAAAAGACAATTCGCCCCGCACGGGCCCGATCAGCCCCTTGATTTTTTCCACCATCGGGTGACGCTCGGGAACCAAAACCCTGGCGCGACCCTTTTCCTCATCGAACAAAAGGAGATAGGTCAAATCGAAATCGAGGCCCGCCTGCAGTCCCTGGAGAATCTGTTTTAACACCTCGTCGACCGAAATGGTCGATCGGATGGTGGAGCTCATCTGGGCCAGGGCCGAGAGCTCCTTGTTGCGCGCCTCCAGCATCCGCTCCCGTTTTTGGCTGAAGTGGCTGGCCACCTTGACCGCGTAGACCACCAGCACCGCGAAGACCGCCAAAAAGAAAAAATGATAGCCGGGGGAGTGGGTCTCAATGGGGATTTGATTTCCCCAATCCAGAACGAGGGGGAGCATGGTCCCCTGCTGGCAGAGGATGAGATAGATCCCGTAAAAAAGAACACAGCCCCCGGCAATCAGGAGGGCCAGGACATAATTATAAAAAATGCCGGCGGCGAAAATATAGAAAAGGTACAGCGTAAAAAAATCGCTGTAGGGGCCTTCGGCGATGTGGATGACGGCGGTGATGGTGACAAGGTCGGCAACGATTTCGAGAATGATGGAAAGAAGAACAAAACGGTTTTGGATAATCCAGTAGTACGAAAGGGTCACCGCCAAAAAAGAACCGGCCGCAATCAGGGTGACCGGCGTCAATTGGATCAGCACGCCCCGGTAAAAATAGACATAGAGGACCCAAAAACCGACAAAGATGACCAGGCGGAGGCGGGCGGTAAAGAGGTGCCGCTCCCGGTATTCCGGCGAGCCCAGCTTTGAAAGCTGTGCGAAGGTCATGAACGTTGAGCGTTAGCACAGTTTAAAAGGAGCGTCAAAGGAGGACCATGGACAAGGGACCACGGACCAGGGACTAAAAAACCAGAAAAAACAAGGACTTGACTTTCTGACCCCCCTTGGACTAAATGAACACCATGGCCAGAGTTACCGTTGAAGATTGTCTCACGCAGGTCGTCAATCGCTTCGCTTTGGTTCATGCCGCGGTCAAGCGAGCCAAAATGCTTTTTAAGGGCTCCCATCCCACCGTCGAGTGCGAAAACCGGGAAATCGTCACCGCCCTTCGCGAAATCGCCGCCGGCAAAGTCAAGATCGCCGAACCCGAAGAGGAAAAAAAGAAAAAGAAGAAGCATTAGCCGTTTATGACCACCGTCCATAGCTACGTGCTGAGTCCGACTAGGGAGGGACCGGTACGGGAGCGCGTTTGGGCGGCGGAGGCCGGTACCGGCGTCCTCTACGGCCATACCTACGTGGGTGATCACCTCACCACCGGATCCTTTCGACAAACGGAAAATGGGGAGGCACAATTTTACGGCGATGACGAGTCGGTCAAACAATCCGCCAGCCAAACGGCCGCCGAACTGGGCCGCCTTCTCGCCGGCCGGCTCGCGACGGAGGCCTCCGGCCACAAAGGGAAAGATACCCTCTCCTTCCGTATCGATGCGGACAAGGGAGAGGTTGTCTCCTGCCGCAGTCAGGAGTTTGCGTGGCCCCTCGGTTCAAGAAATTATTCCTCGCAACTTTTTTTAAGGGATCGGGATAATGACGGGACCGTCGATTGGGTGAGGGGGTTGGCGGACGATAATTCCTTTTTTTTGGAGGTGACGCGCGTTCCTTCCCCCCGGGTCGAAGCCGTCCTGCAAGCGTTGAATCCCCTCTTAAACTCACCGATCCAACAAAGCCGTTATCTTGTTTCCGCCTCGACAAAAAGGAGCGCCGTTTTTCATGTGCAAGGCGGGGAGCGTGTTTTAGAGGGCGATCCGGTGGTCAGTTTTTTGAATGGCAACCAACAAATAACCCTCACCGCGGCCACCGACGGGGTGGTCGCCGGCCGCGACAACGCCGGTGCCCTCCGGATCGATCATACCCGCTAAAAATTTCGGGATTTGTTTTAAAAAAAGAGTGTGCCGCGGGAGGGGGTCGAACCCACACGACCGTAAAGGTCACGAGATTTTGAGTCTCGCGCGTCTGCCAGTTCCGCCACCGCGGCGACTACACCCCCTTCTCTAGAGCAGAAAAAATCAGTTTTGCCAATGGCTTTTTGCCCCTGGCCTTGCCAATCACCTTCCCCATTTTATCCAGCAACCAGCCGTTGTGTTTCGCGTCGTCCCCTTCGGTCAACTGATTGGCCAGGACAAAATCGGCCCGCGATTCCTTCAACAAGCGCCGGGCCCTTTGCAAAAGTTCTGTTTGCGTCACTCCCGCTTCCAGCTTAAACCCAACCAATAAAACATCCGGCGCCCATTTTTTTATTTTCGCGATGATTTTGGGGGACGGTTTTAAACGAAGGGTCCAGCCCCCGCCGCGGCTGGCGGTTTTTGTTTTGCGAACCACGGCCGGCGCAAAATCCAAAACGGCCATGGCGTGGATGACGACGTCATAACGCCCCCGCTTTAATTCTCTTTTTAGGATTTTTTCGACATCGGCATGGGTCACCGCCTCAAGGCAACGGTCGGTTTGGAGGCGCTCACTCCCCTTCCCATAAATAAAGG
>JACQMB010000065.1 GCA_016203765.1 Deltaproteobacteria bacterium | reverse complement strand
TATCATTCCGCCCGGGTCGCCGTGGACAAGATGGTCCAGGACCTTTCCATGGCCTTTTTGATGAACGGGAATCCCCATTGGGGGCAGAGGCAGGGTTCGCCCCTCGTCCAGACGGTCTTTGACGGCGATTCCGACGCGCTCCACTTTGCCTCTCTTTCCCACCTTCGTTTGTTTCAAGGCGCCCGCGAATCGGAGGCGGCCGAGATTGGTTTCAAAATCGAACGGGACCCGGAGGACCGGGATAATTCCATTCTGTTCCGCCGGGAGTCGAAATGGATCGATGACAAACCCGAAGAGGGGGGCGCCTGGGTGCCGGTCGCTCACCGGGTCAGGGAATTCAAAATCGAATATTACGACGGTGACAAGTTTGACTGGAAATCGAGCTGGAATTCCGAAAATACGGAGAAGGGAAAACTGCCGCGGGCGGTCAAATTGACATTGACCTTTGAACATCCGGTGAAACCGGAAGAAGAGATTCCTTTTACCACAACTGTTTTAGTGGGGATGCATCGCAATGCCATTGATTTTTAAAAAGGTCCACGGTCCACGGTCCAGCCAATCCGGGATCGCCCTCCTCTTGGTCATCGGCTCCATCGTTTTGCTCACGATGCTCTCCGTGGAATTGGCCTACAACGCCCAGATCGAATACCACCTGGCCTACCGGCAAAAACAAAGGCTTCAGGCCTATTATCTGGCTCAGTCGGCCTACCATTTGACCCTGCTGGAACTCAAGATGGGGAATGCGGTCCAATCGCAAGTCGGACGGGCGGTGGAACAGGCCAATGTCAATCTCGCCGTCGACCTTTCCGTCCCTTTGTGCCAGCAGTTTCCGATCAACACCGGCCTGTTGCGGATGTTGGGGAGCGGGGAGGGGATGGACCAGGGACCAGGGACCAGGGACCAGAGACCGGAGGCCGGGGAGCAGGGACCGACCGAAGAAGATACTGCCGGTTTGTCGGGGATGGGGGGATTTCACCTGGGGGGGATGGAGGAGTTTTTGGAGTTTGAGGGGGATTTTGAGGCCGAATGTTTCGATGACAGTTCGCGCATCGATCTCAACTATTTTTACACCCAGAACCCGGAGGCCCCCTCCGCCGAGGGGCAGGAAAATTCCTACGACGCCTATAAAAAGTTTATCGTTCAGTTTCTCGCCCAGCCCAAGTTCGAGGAACTTTTCAAGGATCAGAAGACCCCCATCCCGGAGATCGTGCGCAACATCGCCGACTGGGTCGACCCCAACGACGTGATCAATGAATGGGGAGGGGGGCAGGGGGGATCCGAAGAAAGCCTCTACCGCGACACCGCCCTCGGCGATTGGACAACGAAGAACGGCAAATTTTCGACGCCGGGAGAGATTTTTCGGGTGGCCGGCGTCCGGGATGACTGGTGGATTCCTCTCTCGGAATATTTTACGATTTATGGTATAACCGACCCGAAGGGGAACCCGCAGATTAATGTTTGCCGGGCCCCCACCGAGGTGACCCAGGCCTTGATCCTGCGTTATTTGGAAACAAGGAAGGATTTACCCCCGCTCCCTCTGGGCGATCCGGAGGTGATGGACCGGCTGGTGATGGCGGTCCTGGAAGGGTGTACCGGGACCAAGCCGGATAAAAATAAAATCGCGCAGGATTTGGATAAGGCCTTGTTGGAGGTTTTAAAAGTGGGCCCCCCGGTCGAAATCATACCGGGGGAGGGGGGCTATGCCCCAAAAACCAGCCCCTTTGCCGACTGGATCGCGGCCGAATCCCGTTTCTACCGGCTGGCGATGCGAGGGCAGGTTCAGGACACGGTGGTCGAAATCGAGGCGGTGATGGACTTGGGCGAGGGGGGCGGGGCGGATACGAGGAAGTGGAAATTGGTGTATTGGAGGATTAACTGATTGTGTTTATGTGTTTATGTCGACATAAACACATAAGCACATAAACACACAAACACAAAAAAATTATGCCCCAGACCATACTAGGAATAGACATCGGCGGTTACTCGGTCAAAATCGCCGAGATGGAGCGCTCTTTCAAAGGGTTTGAATTCGTCCGCTTTTATGAGCGCAAGATTCAGTATAATGAACTCTTAAGCCCGGAAGAATCGATCTCGGTCACCCTGCAGGGGATGATCGATGATTTTCATCTGAAGTGGGATCAGGCCGTCTGCGGTTATCCCGGCAACAGGGTCTCCTCCCGTTTTATCACCCTTCCCTTCGGCTCGCTGGCCAAGATCGATGAGACCCTGGAGTTTGAATTGGAGGGCTATATCCCCTTCGATCTCGAAGATCTGGTGATCGATTATTACGTGGCCCGTTCTTCCAAAGAGTCCTCCGATGTTTTGGCTTTTTATGCGGTCAAGGAGGAGTTTGCCGGCTGGCTGAAACTGCTCCAGGGGGCCCAGCTCGATCCCAAGGTGGTCACCGCGGAGCCGTCGGAGTTTTTGAATCTGGTCAATCTCGGCATGGTTCCCCCCGAGGGGCCCTTTGCCGTTTTGGACATCGGCCACGTCAAAACCAACCTTGCCATTTGCGAGGGGAAAAAACTCACCCTGATTCGGTCGATCTCTTTCGGCGGTAAAAACATCACGGAGCGGCTGGCCAAAAAGCTGGGGGTTCCCCTGGAAGAGGCCGAACGCCTGAAGATCGAGATGGGGGGACTCCCTGCCGATGATCCGGAGGCCATGGATGACCTCTCCGCCCAGGTCGGTGAGGCGATCCAGGCCTCCATCGACGACCTGCTTGTTCATATCCGCCAGGCCCTCTTTGCCTTTCGCGATCAGTCGGGCACCCCCGTCGGCGGTTTTTTTCTGTGCGGCGGCACCTCCCGCATCCCCCGGATCGATCGGTATCTCTCCAACCGGCTCAAACAGAATGTCACTTTTATCGATTGCACGACGTTTCATTTTTATAAGGTGGACAACCTCCAATCCCACCACCTGGTTTTGCCGCAAGGATTGGCGCTGGCCTTGCGGGGGGTGGCCTCCGGCCGGATGCCCCGGATTAACTTCCGGCAGGGCGCATTTGCCTTTAAGGGGGATGTGGAAAAGATCGGGGGAACCCTTCGGCACGCGGGGGTGGCCTTGGGCACCATCTTCCTGCTGGGTTTCAGTTATTTCGGAATTAAATATTATGTCCTCTCCAAACGGATGGAGGGGCTGAACGATCAGATTACCGCCATGGTTTCGAAGGTCCTCCCCAATCCGCCCAAACAACTGGCCTCCGCGGCCCATGCCCTGCGCCTGTTAAAAAGTGAGGAGACCAAGGTGCGGGACCGGATTCAAAAACTCTCCTCCATCCAGGGGCTTTCCGTCCTGGATGTGTTGAAGGACATCTCGGAAAAAGTGCCGGACCGGAAGGCCGTTCGGCTCGACATCGATGATTTGAGTATCGATGAAAACAGTTTGAAGTTTTCCGGTTCGGTCGATACCTTTGAGGCCCCCGACAAAATTCAAAAGGCCCTGGAGGGGACCCCCTACATGAAAAAGGTGACCAAGGGGAATGTGCGCAAAGGGGTGCGTCCCGACGAGGTTAAATTCGACATGACCATGGATTTGGAGGTGCCGAAAACATGAAGGCGCGTTACTCTTTTTTAAAACGGTTTAACTTCGACACCCTCTACAATACCTTCCTGGGATTGAACCCCCGTGAGCAGATTTTTGCCCTGATCGGGGCGGGGGCGGCCCTCTTGCTGGTGGTGGGGCTTCCGTTGCTCTTGGCCTCCTCGAAGCTTTCCGGCCTGGAAGAGCAAATCCGGGAAGGGAACGAAAAACGGATGGAGATCGGGCGCCGGATGGAGCAATACCAGCAGTTGAGGAAAAAACTGGGCGAGATGGAATCTCGTGTGGAACAAGGCTTTGACGCCACCGTTTCTTCCAGCCTGACCGGCCTGGCTACGGAAGCCGGCCTGGGGGAGAGGATTCAGAATATCCGGGAACGGGGGGCCACCCCTTCGGAACTTTTTGACGAGATCTCGGTGGAGGTCAAATTGACCAAGGTCACCCTCCCCCAGTTGATCGACTATTTGTATAAAATCGAAAAGGACCCGAAGCGGATCTTGCGCGTGACCGAAATGCGCATCAAACGGCGCTTTGACGACAAACGGCTCTTCGACGTGGAGTTTCAGGCCTCGACTTACCGGTTACAGCAGGCGGGGGGATAGGATGGACTACGGACCACGGACTACGGACTACGGACTACGGGGCCGGGACCGGGGATCAAAAAAATAACTATGCCTCGATGGTTACAATGGGTTGCCTACGCCGGGGTCTTCCTCTTCAGCTATCTTTTCTTTGTTTATTGGATGTTTCCGATGGAAGCCTTGAAATCCCGTCTGATCCTGAGCCTGGAAAAGAATTTGGGGCCCGACTACCAGGTCTCCATTGAAAGCATGGAGACCTACCGGCTGACCGGCGCCTCCCTGGAAGAGATGGTCATCCATACCCTGAGGGATGGGAAGAAAACGGCTGTTTTGCGAATCGGGAGGATCTCCGGCCGGGCGGGACTCTTTTCGCTTCTGTTCGGAAATCCGAGGGTCCGTTTTAGCATGAAGCTCCCCAAGGGCCGCCTGGCCGGAACCGTTCAAAAAAAGGAGGAGGGTTTCCGGATTGAAGGGGACCTTGACAAGATTGACTTGGGGAAAATTCCCTATCTGCACGAGGTGGCCGGTTTGAACCTGGTCTCCGAAATCGGCGGGGCCTTCAACCTCGACTACAATCCCCAACAGCCGCTACGCACCGCCGGCGAGATCGAAATGCGGATCGAAAAACTTTATTTAAAGAAAAGCACCGTCTCTTTTGGGGGGATGGAAAACTTTCCCCTCCCCGATCTTATTTTAACCAAGGAACCCTCGAAGATGAAGGCGGAAATCGGGCGCGGCTCGATGCGGGTGGAGGCCTTCCAATTCAAGGGAGACGACCTTCAACTCGATTTAAAGGGGCGCATTTTTATGGCCTCGGAAGCGGCCCGCTACCGGATCAATCTGCAGGGGAACTTCCAATTTTCCGATAAACTCTGGCAGGTCTTTGACCCCCTGCTTCCCGAAGCCTTTGCCGCTGAACTTAAAAAACAGGCTGGGCAGGCCGGTTCTTATCCCATCAGTGTTTCCGGCCAACTCTCCAGCCCGCAAGTTTACTCCGGCGCCGTCCGCATCTATCCCTTCAAGCCGTTTTAAGCAATTTCTTTTAGTTTTACAGCCAGTTGGAGGCCTAATGTTTTTAAAAGACGATCAATGCTGGATATTTCAGGATTGCCGTTTTCGGAAAGCATACGATAAAGAGAAACCCGGTTCAATCTGGCTTTTTTGGCCACGGCACCCACACCGCCATAGGCTTCGGCAACATCGCGCAGGGCAATCAAAAAAACTTTGGGGTCATTATCTTCCAAGGCAGCATTTAAATAGTCGATAGCCTCTTTGGGATTTTTGCGGAAACGCGCCATCAGCATTTTTTTGTAGCTTAGTGTTTTCATCTTATCTTTCTTCCCGCCAATAATTTTGTGCCGCCTTTATATCTTTGTTTTGCCTTTTTTTAGACCCTCCAGCCAAAAGGATTATTTGAGAGCCTTTTTGACCAAAATAAATTCGATAACCGGGCCCATGATCAATTCGAAGCTCAAAAACTCCCTTGCCAACCGGCTTACAATCACCCAAATTGCCGGCTCGAATCCTGGCTATTTTTACCTCAATTTTTTCTACCGCTCTTTGGTCTTTTAATGATTCCAGCCACGTTTCAAAAGGAACGGAGCCCCATTTCGTAACAAACAGCCGGACTTCTTTTTCTTCAGCAACAGACATAGGAATTGTAGCTTATAATATACAATTCGTCAACCCGGTTTTTTCCAGATGCAAATGCCGTGCCGCTTTAATGGTAAGGAAATAACGCCGCTTTTTCCGTTTGGCCTGACGATTTTTAAACAATTCCGACGGATTTGATGCAGATGGGAAGCTGCCTTAAAAGTTAAAAAAACGGGCAAACCCGCGCAACTTTTTTTAACACCCCCCGATAGATGTATCCCAAGCGGGACATCCTTAGGTGAATTCTATTTTTTGGGATGAAATTGAATCACCGCTTCGTCGTCTTCGATATACCCCAGCTCCCGGCGGATGACGTGTTTTTGGTATTCGGGGTCTTCCAGGTATTTGAGTTCCGTTTCCAATTGCTCTTTTTCGACGGCCAATTTTGTTTTTTCTTCAAGAAGTTCCTGCCGAAGACCCCGCAGTTGTTCCATTTCATAGAGGCCCTTCGATCCGAAAATCCAAAACCAGAGAAAGGTCAGCAAACCGATCAGGACCAGCCAGGCGGAAAAGGGCAAGGCGCGGAAAATCTGAACCGAAAGAGAAACCAGACTAGAATAAATTTTCTTGACCTTCTGTTTTCGGTTTGATGCCAAGATGATCATAGGCTTTGGGGGTGGCCACCCGGCCCCGGGAGGTGCGGTTTAAAAAACCGCATTGAATCAAATAGGGTTCATAGACATCTTCGAGGGTATCTTTTTCCTCGCTCAAGGCGCTCGAGAGGGTCTCCACACCGACGGGCCCCCCCTGAAATTTTTCGATGATGGTGGCCAGGATTTTCCGGTCCATGGCGTCGAATCCCTTTTCATCCACCTCCAGCATCTGAAGCCCCTTCCGGGTGATGGCGATGTCGATTCCGTCGGCGCCGTCCACCTGCGCCACGTCGCGGATTCGCTTCAACAGCCGGTTGGCGATCCGCGGCGTCCCGCGCGCGCGCTCTCCAATCTCGCGGGCGGCCTCGTCTTGAACGGCAATCCGCAAAAGTTTGGCGGAACGGAGGACAATGGTCGTCAACTCATCGGCCGGGTAAAAGTCAATGCGCATGGCAACGCCGAACCGGTCGCGCAGCGGGGAGGTGATGAGACCGGTGCGGGTGGTCGCCCCCACCAGCGTGAAGGGGGGGAGATCTATCTGGATCGTCTTGGCCGAGGGGCCCTGGCCCACCACCAGGTCGAGCCGAAAATCCTCCATCGCCGGGTACAAAATCTCTTCCACGATGCGGGGGAGGCGGTGGATTTCATCAATAAATAAAACGTCTCGCGCCCCGAGGTTGGTCAGGATCGCCGCCAGGTCGCCGGGCCGCTCCAGGGCCGGGCCCGAAGTCGTGGTAATCCCCACTCCCAATTCATTGTGCAAGATATGGGCCAGCGAAGTCTTCCCCAGGCCCGGCGGTCCCGAAAAGAGGACGTGATCGAGGGCCTCTTTCCTCTGCTTGGCGGCGGTGACAAAGACGTGCAATTTTTTCTTCAGCTCTTTTTGGCCGATGAATTCGGAAAAACGCCGCGGTCGAAGGCCAAACTCAAAC
>JACQMB010000052.1 GCA_016203765.1 Deltaproteobacteria bacterium | reverse complement strand
CCTCATTTGCAAAGCTCCAAATAGAAAAGTTCCCTGCCGTCCGCCTCGTATTTCAGTTCGTAATTGGTTTTGACGTCGCTTGGAAAAAGCCTCTCGTTTCTCCCTTCACGCACCCCGCCCCAAGGCAACGCGCAAAGGGCTGTCTCTTTTTTGATCGCCTCGAAATAATCGGCGTCGTCGGTGGCTACTTCAACCAGGCCGCCCGGTTTTAGTTTTTGACGCAAAAGGGAAAAGAACCCGTTTTGCAAAAGTCTTCGCTTATGGTGCCGTCGCTTGGGCCACGGATCGGGAAAATAGATGTGAAAGACGGAAACCGAGGCGTCGGCAATCTCTTTTTCAAGAATTTCGAGCACCCACCCCTTGAGAAAAACCAGATTTGCCAGCCCCTGCCGCTCCGAGCGCCGAATCCCCCGCCGCATCCACTTGATCGATTTGTCGATGCCAATAAATCGGATGTGCGGATTGACCTGGGCCCGGGCCACCAGGAATTTTCCCTTCCCACAGCCGATCTCCACCTCCAAGGCCGTGCCGTTATTCGTCATGGAAAACCTTTTGCCGAGACTGCTTGATTTCAGAGCGATGCCTTTTGTTGGCCAGCATTTTTTCCCTGGCCCGCTTGGAGCGGCGGCGCTTGCGGCGGCGGATTTTCTGGCGCTCCTGTTCCTCCGCCGATTTTTTACCCTCGATTTGATTAACGATTTTTTGGACCAAGAGACGGCGGGCCAGAAAACGGTTGAGGGCCTGGGAGCGCTCCTGCTGGCATTTCACCTCAAGCCCCGTCGGAACATGCTTAAGCCAAACGCACGAGGCGGTCTTGTTGATTTTTTGTCCCCCCGCGCCGGAACCGCGGATGAATTTCTCCTCGATATCGGCCTCTTGGATGTGATAGGCCTCCATCTCCCTTTGAAGGGCTGCGGTTTTGGCCGGCGAGACCGGAAAATTCGGCATGGTCATACTATAAAATGAATCGGGAAAAATTTAAAGAGGGAATGGAGTGCTTCCGGCGCGGCGAATATTTTGAGGCCCACGAGGCGTGGGAGGCCATCTGGCTGAAGGACCGCCATTCTGAGAGCGGAAGAATGTTGAAGGGCCTTATTTTATACGCCGCCGCCCTGCTGAAACAACAACAGGGCCAGCCTGGGCCCGCCCAGCGGATGGCCAAAAGCGCGCTGGAAAAATTCAAGGGGCTCGATCCAAAAACCGGAATACGCTGGGGGCTGGATTTAAAAAAATGGGAAACGGAAATCGAGGATTTTCTAAACACCCTCCAAACTGCGGGAGGCCTCCTCGATCAGTGAAGCTGAAACGGCCTTGGCCTTGGCGGAGGAGCCGATAAAGAGGGCCATGTCGCAAAGCTGATTGATCCTTCGGGGAATCCCTCCCGATTTTTGAAAAATTTTGGCCACGGCCGCCTTTTCAAAGATTTTCGGTTTCACCCCCCCCCCCCGCCACGGTCATCCGGTGCGCGATATAGCCCTGGGTCTCGGCCGCGTTGAAGTGATCGACATGATAGCGGATGGCGATCCGCTGGTCGAACTGTTTGTTCAGGTTGATCTGCTTGTTCAACTCCGGCTGGCCCATCAGGATCAGGGTGCACAAAAAGCGGTCCTGCAATTGAAAATTGAGAAGCATCCGCAAATCCTCGAAGATATCCTTGTCGGTCACCACGTGCATCTCATCGAACAGAATGACCGTCTGTTTTCCGTCGCTGTAGTTACCCATCAGCAAATTGCCGATGGCATCGAGGACCACATCCTTTAAAATTTCGGTCCGTTTGGTCGGCAGATCGGCCGCCCCCAGCCGGGTGGCCACCGCGCGCAACAGCTCCAGGGAGCTCATCATCGGGTTGGAGATCAGGGCGATTCGGTAGACATCCTTGTCCAGTTCGTTGAACAGGACCTGCGACAGGAGGGTCTTGCCGCAACCGAAGACGCCGGTCAGCATCACCGCCCCCTTGTGTTCCCGAACGCCGTAGAGAAGCCGGGTCAGGGCCTCCTCATGCTGGGCGGAGGTGTAGAAAAATTTGGGGTTGGGGGTGTTTTCAAACGGTTTTTCGGTCAAGCCCCAGTAAGATTCATACATTGCTTAACCCTCCAAAGATCGAATCGCCTCCTCCACGCCGGCCCGGTCGATCAGACGCTTCTTCTGGGAAAACCCCACAAACAGGGCCATATCGGCGATCTGGTTGATGCGTCGGGGGATGCCGCCGGAGCGGGAATGCAAAAGCTTGAGGGCCTCCTCCTTGAAAATGGGCTCTTTCCGGCCGGCCACACCCAAGCGGTGTTTTACATACCCCTTGGCCTCTTCCGAATTTAGGGCCTCCAGATGATAACGGATGGCAATCCGCTGATCCAGTTGTTTGCTCGCCTTGACCATGGGGGTCAACTCCGGCTGACCGAGCAGTAAAATGGTTGCCAGGAAACGATCCGGCAGTTGAAAGTTCAGCAAGAGCCGGATTTCTTCAAAGACATGTTCGTCCTCAATGGTATGGGCCTCGTCAATGACGATGACCGATTCTTTTCCGTCCTGATAATTGTTCATTAAAACGCTTTTTAACAAAACCATGCACTCGGCCTTTTTCTCCGGCATCGTCTTGCCTCCCAATTCATGGGTCAGGTAGCGGAGGAGATCGAGGGGCTCCATCCGGGGATTAACGATAAAGGCCGTTTGATAGAGATCCTTTTCCAACTCGCTAAAGAGCGTATTGGCCAACAGGGTCTTGCCGCACCCGAAGACGCCGGTCAGCATCACCGCCCCCTTGCGCTCCCGGATCCCGTACAAGAGGCGGGTGAGCCCCTCCTCATGCTGGGCGGAGGTGAAAAAAAACTTCGGATTGGGCGTATTTTCAAACGGCTTCTCGCTCAAGCCCCAGTAGGACTCGTACATATTCTCCCCCCCGGTTACTTCAACCCCTCGATCTCCTCCTCCACAATCGTCGCGTTAATTTTCTTTGCCTGCTTGCCGAAGCCGGCCAGCAGGCAGACATCGCAGAGGCGGTTGATCCGGCGCGGAATGCCGCCGGAATGGCTGGTGATCAGGGCCACGGCCTCCTCCGTAAAGATCGGCCGGGAGGCCCCGGCTACCTTCAGGCGATGCTCGATGTAGTTTTTGGTATCCGCCGCATTCAAATTTTCCAGGTGACATTTGATGTTGATTCTTTGTTCCAGCTGAACATTTTTTTCGACCTTCGCCTTGAGCTCGGGTTGTCCCAAAAGGAGCAGGGTCAGCAAAAAACGGTTCTCCATCTGAAAATTGAGCAGGAGCCGGAGTTCCTCGATGACATTGGGATCGTCGATCGTGTGCGTCTCATCGATGATTACCACCACATCCTTGCCGTTGCGGACATTGTTGACCAAGACCTCCCCCAGGGCGTTCAAAACATCGGTCTTTCGCTCCGGCGCGGCGGCGGCGGTCAACTGATAAAAAATCATCCGGAGGAGGTCGACATCATCCAGCCGGGGATTGGCCACATAGGCACACCGGAACCGCTCGCCGCTCAACTCGCTCAACACGGTGCGGGCGATCAGGGTCTTTCCCGACCCAAAGACCCCGGTCAACATGGCCGCCCCCACCCGCTCCTGAACGGCGTAAGTCAGGCGGCTCAAAACCTCCCGATGCTGTTCCGAATAATAAAGAAACCGCGGATCGGGCGTGTTGTGGAACGGCTTCTCGGTCAAACCCCAGTAGGACTCGTACATAACGGCCGCACTCTACGACAAACTTTTCAAAACCACAAGGGGCTCGATCCCCAGAATCGAATAGGAAAAGGAGATGATGCCGACCAGGGTCAAAAAGAAGAGATAAAAAATCGCCTCCCACGACCAGTGGTAATAGGCCCGCTTGAGATAAAGCAGATAGCCGAAGGGAATCAGCAGGGCGAGCAGGAGGAGGAGGGAGAAGTCGGAATAGTTTTCTGGAATCCGGTGGCTGTATTTCAGCCAAAGAACGATCCCCACGATGCCGCCGACCAGAAAAAGATTGTCCCTTTTTTCCGTCATGCCTTTTTGTAGTGGGCGGCCAGAAGCAGGAGGCCCGCCGCCAGATAAAGCCCAAAGATATTGGTCCAGAGATCTTTCCACTCGGCCTCCCGGTTGGGCAAAAGGCCCTGGAGCCCTTCATCCATCCCGGCAAACAGAAGGCAGAGCAGGAAAGTGCGCCCCAGCCAAACAAGACCGGAATGTTTAAAACGGACGGCCCGCCAGACCAGAAAAAACATCAGGCCATGCTCCAAAAAATGGAAATGATCGGCGGTCTGACCGATCCGGACAAAGGCGGCCAGAAAGAGGAGGACCAAAACGGCCAGGAGGGTATAGGCCGCCGGCGCGCGGATCCTCCAGTAGAAATAAAAAAACCAGAGAAGAACCAGACCGGCCAAAAGATGGGAGCCGGTCAGCAAGGCCTGAAACCACCCCCGCGCCTCCAAAAAATCGCTCAACAGGGGGACATAAGATTGGGTGCCCAAAACCAAAAGGGCATAGACCCCCACCCAAAGCCACGCCCTACTCGTTGTCTGCCGGTTTTCCATAATTGTACCGAATCCTGGCCAGGGCCACGCCCAAAACGCCCCCGCCGGCGTTGTTCAAGACATCCTGTATATCATAGACCCTTCCGGGAAGAAGCGCCTGCCAAAGCTCGTCACACCAACCCGTTCCCATGGCCAACAGCAGGGCCAGCAGATAGGGAGTGTTCCCCTGAAAACTCAACCGGCAGGCCTTGAGCAAGAGGAGGCCCAACAGGGTAAATTCCAGAAGATGGACCCGCTCCTCGGGGGTGCGGTTTAAGGCCAGCAGGATGCCGCCGAACAAAAAAAGACCCGCCAGAAAAAACCAAACCCGAAGCGGCGCCCCTTTAATCCGGTAGAAAAGATAGGCCAGCAGATAACCAAAAAAAACGATAAAAAGGGCAATCACCAGAACAAGCAGGAGGTTCTGCCCGCGTAGCCAGCGCGAAATGCCCAGGGCAAAAGGGGCCGCGGCCAGAATCAAAAAGGCAAAGCCCGCGGCCAGGGCCCATGCCCCGCGGCGGGTTTGGAACAATCGGGAATGAAAGAACAATGTGCTCATCAGCATCTTTACCGGTGCTACATATCGAGCGAGGCCAGCCAGGCGCCAAGCGGCGAAATGGAAACGCCCTCCACTGTTTTTGGCTGGCGCAGTTCGTGAACGAGTTGCAGCGCCCGTCTGGGCTTGAGGCGCTGTTGATAATATCTTAATGGGCGATGGAGATTGTCTTCGGCCAATTTGATCTCCAGCAGGGCATCGATTTTCTCGTCGCGCAGCACGACAAAATCAACCTCTCGTTTCTCCTTGTCCCGGATGTAATGAAGGGCTGTTTCTTCACCCTGGGTGTCTTCCAAATAGTGAAGCCATTTTTTTAAACTCACCGCCACCGCATTTTCCAATTTCGCCCCCCGCTCTTCCCTCACCTGCCCCGTGTCATAAAAATAGATTTTGGGTTCTTTAAGAATGGCCCGGGCTAGATTGCGATGATAGGGGGTCACGGCAAAAACAATATACATGTTTTCCAATATCTGAATCCATCGTTTGACGGTGTGAGGAGAGATTTGAATATCTTCCGCCAGCGATTGATAAGAAACGGGGGAACCGACCCTTTCCCGCAGCAGGCTCACCAATAGCAGGAGGGATTGAATATCCCGGATGGGTTCCAGGTCTTGAATATCAAGGCGCACAATCCGTTCCAAATGAGTTTTGCGCCAGCGTTTGGCCGACTGTTCCGATTGGCTTAAGAAAGGTTCTGGAAAGCCGCCCAGGGTCATCAGCTGCTCCAACACTTTTTTAGGAGAGGGTTGCTCGCCTAACTCGGCAAGGGAGAGGGGATAGAGACGGTGTAAAAAATAGCGTCCGGCGAGGGAATCACTCCCTCGCCGGTAAACATCCAGTCTGGCACTGCCGGTGATGAGAATGCGGGGGGGAATTCCTTCGGTGTCATAGACCCCTTTGATGCGGGATTTCCAGCGGTTGAGTTTATGGAATTCATCCAGAATGACCAAGGGTGCTTCGCGGAGCCACTGCTGGCGAAGCATGATCAACCGGTCTGGATCGGCATCGAAATTAAGATATTGAAGGTCAGGCCAAAGGGATTTAAGCGATTTGGCTAGCGTGGTCTTGCCCACTTGCCTAGGTCCCGTTAAAATAACCATTTTTTTATCTAAGTCTTTGGAAATAGGGGTTTTTTGAGGCCGCTCCATACTGACTATTTTGCACTAAGATACAAAATAGTCAAGACTTTTTTGCCGTCAAAGGCGAACCTTTCTTCTTTCATTGGGTTACGCCCCCTCAAGAAAATCCAAGGGACCCCTCCCGCTTGGCCCGCCGCACCGCCCAGTTAAAAAACAAGATGCCCATCGGAAGCAAAAAAACCGTAAAAAGGATCAGACCCAGGATCTCTCCCCCCAGGGCCGCAAGGCTCTCCCCCTGAAGGAGGGCCTTGCGCATCGCCTCCAGCGAGTAGGTCAGCGGAAGCAGATGGGAAAATCCCTGCACCCATTCCGGCAGGAGAGCGACGGGAAAATAGACGCCGGACAAAAAGCGGGAGGCCCCGTTCAAGAAAAACCCGAGCGGATTTCCCCGCTTGAAGACCAGCATAAATCCGGCCTGAAAAATCCCCAGACCGGCCAAGGCGGTAATACTCAACAACAAGACGCAAAGGGAGGCCCCAACATTCATCTTCGACATATCAACGCCGAAAAAAACCGCGCCGGCCAAAAGATAAAAAACCAGCCTCAACGAGGTAAAGCTAAATGTCCAGAGTGAACCGGAAAGCATGATGGTGTTCAGGGTGGTCGGCGTCATCAAGATGGCCTCGAGGGTCCCCGCCCCCTGCTCCCGGGAGAGGGCGCGGCTGAAACTGCTCAACGCCGTCCCCTGATAGCCGGCACAGGCGATCCCGATCAGGACAAAGGGGAAATACTCGCCGCCGTAATTTTGCAAATGGCGGCCGGCCCCCTCCCCAAAAATTTTGGCGACAAAAAAGAAGGTCAGGATATTGGCGAAAATGCCGAAAATCTGAAAAAGATAGGCCGATTTATAGCTCAACCCCTCCCGCAGGTCGCGCTTCAGAAAGGCCCACGCCTTTTTGAAAAAAAGCCTCATGGTCTTTCCGTCAACCGGTAAAAAATCCGATCCAGAGAGCTTTCCCCGGTCAGCCGCCGCAGAGCCTCCAGCGTCCCGCAGGCACGGAGCTTCCCCTGATCCAGGATGGCGATTCGGTCGGCCAGGGCCTCGGCTTCCCCCGTTTGATGGGTGGTGAAAAAAAAGGTCTTGCCGGAGCCTTCCCGCACCTGTCTTCGGATCAAATCTCTCAAGGCGAGCGAGGCGTTGGGATCGAGACTCCGGGTCGGTTCATCCATGAAAATCAGCCGCGCCCCGTTGAGAAAACCGCGGGCCAGGGCCAGGCGGTGCCGGTTGCCGGTGGAGTATTCCTGATAGCGCTTGTCGAGATCCTCGATTCCCAAGGCGGCGGCCGCCTCCCCGATTTTGCGGCGCGCCTCTTTTTTGGAAAGGTTGTAGAGGGCGGCGAAAAACTCCAGGTTTTGCCTTCCGGTCAGCCGCCAGTAGAAACTACGCTCCTCCCCCACCGTCAGGCTGATCGCCGGCTTGACTTTCTTCGGCTCGCGGACCACATCGTGCCCGAAAATTCTGGCCTCCCCCCCATCGGGGAGGACCAGCGAACAAAGAATTTTAATCAGCGTCGTTTTGCCGGCCCCGTTGGGACCCAGGAGGGCGAAGATCTCGCCTTCCTCCACTTGCAGATCAACCCCGTCAAGGGCCCGCGTACCTTTTCCGTCCCACCTCCCGTTGTTAAAGAGACTCCAAAGGCCGCGGCCCTTTCTGAAAATCTTGGTCAGCTGATTCGTTTCAATCGCGTATCCCATAGGGATGGGGCACTTTTTGTTGTAACGTCTGCTCCGCCCTCGCCACGGCGGTGTCGCAAAAATGGCGGAGAGGTTTTTCGGGGTCGCCCGCTTCCAGGCGAAAGGTGGAAGGCATCTTGTCGCAAAAGTGATGCACCTGACAGGTTCGGCAGGGGGAATCGGATTGATATTTCATGGCTCTAATTTTTGGAAAAACTTCGTTGATCGCTTCCCGGACTGGTTTTTGTTTGAGATCCGATCTCGCCTCATACACCCAGGTGCATGTCCCCAACTGGCCCCAGGCGTTGATATGGACGCCCGTTTTGCCGCATCCACAGCGAAAGAGATCGTCGTTTGCCGGCGGCCCAAGCCGGGGAACGGCTGAATTTTTCGAAAGACAGAAAGAGTCTCCGGTTGCCTCATCCCCCTCGATTTTGGCGATCTCATCGGGGGAAAGACGATATCGGGCCGGCTCCAAATCGCCGTTGAGCCTGGGATAAATATAACTATCCATTTTAAACTTGCATCCAAAAGACTCGATAAATTTTTTGAGCGCCGCGAATTCATGGCAATTGATGGTCATGGCGGACGACTTGAGCTTGAAGGAAAGTTTTCTCGATTGAAGCAATTCCAAACCCTTTAAAAACCTTTTAAAGGAGCCTTTGACCTGGGTGACTTTGTCAAATGTCTCTTCGGTGGCCCCGTGACAGGAAATTTCAATGGAAAACGGGGGGTTTTCTTTCAGAAAATCGACAATTTTTTCGGTAAAAAGGGTCCCGTTGGTATAAAGGGTGATGAGAAAACCCTTTTGCTTCGCGTGCCCATAAATTTCCATGAAGTCTTTCCGCACGAAGATCTCTCCCCCCGTGAAACAGACCCAAAGGATTCCCTCCTCATATAATTCATTCAGGATGCGGATGATTTCCCCCGTGGGAAGCTCTCTTTGTTTGATCAAGTCGGGCCGGTTGTAACAATCGGTATAGCAGTGGACGCAGTGAAGATTACAGCCGTAGGTCAGCTCTACTTGGGCCGTGACCGGCTTTCCCTGCGACACCCTTTTTTCAAAAATTTGGCGAGAAAAATCTTGATAGCGAGTAGCGGGAAGAGCACAAGACATAATCGATTTTTAGACTTTAACCCAAGGGTTGTCAATGTAACACATCCTATGCTAGATTCGAGCGCCCATGCAGCTTGCCGTCGAAGTGAAAAACCTTACTAAAACTTTCCATAGAAAATGCAGGCAGATTGCCGCCTTGAAACAAATTGATTTTCAGGTCTCTCGGGGTGAAACGGTAGTGCTCATGGGACCCAATGGGGCCGGCAAGACCACTCTTCTTAAAATCTTGGCGACACTGATCCTTCCAAATAATGGAAGCGCCAATGTTTTTGGCCTGAACTGTGCCAAGGAGGAAAGACAGGTCAAAAAAAAGATTGGTTTCCTCTCCAGTGATGACCGTAACTGCTTCTGGCGTTTGACAGGAAGACAAAATCTGGACTTCTTTGCAGGACTCTTTGGCCTATCCGGAAAGGAGCGTCGGCGAAAAATCGGGGAATTTCAGGAGTTGTTTGACCTCTCTTTTTTAGATCAGAGGGTTGGTGAGTATTCCACCGGAATGAAAAAGCGCCTCTCTCTTGCCCGATGTCTCATGCACAATCCAGACCTCCTCCTCTTGGATGAACCGACCAAAGGGCTCGATTCAAAAACATCGGATAGGCTTAACCATTACCTGAAGGAGGAATTATCCAAAAAAAATGGGAAAACGATGATGGTCGTAACGCATCACCTTCCAGAGATGGAAAAAGTTGCCGGCCGCGTCTTGCGTTTGGAAAATGGAAGGCTCGTCTCATGAAGAATTTTTTTGGGAAATACTGGCTATTCCTGAAAATGGCTTTTTTCTACAATGCCAGTTACAAATTTCATGTTGTTATGGAGCTCGTTGGGCTTTTTTCCCAGTTGATCCTTTTCTATTTCATCTCCAAACTTGTTTCACCGGAAAAAATTCCGGGGCTTGCCGCTTATCAGAACGACTACTTTGCCTTTGTCCTGGTTGGGATTGCTTTTTCGGGCTATTTTGCCGTGGTCATGGGAGGGCCGGCCGGAGGTTTAAGGGAGGATATGTCCTTGGGGACACTGGAATCTTTTGTCTTGTCTCCAGAGCCCCTTTTGTTCATCACAATCTGGTACACCGCCTGGGGTCTTTTTAAAGCTACAGTGAACACATTCATTTATTTATTGGCGGGTTTGTTGATGTTCAACCTAACGCTCCCCTCCTTTCCTGTTTTCTCCGCCCTCTTTCTTTTGTTCATCAGTTTACTGGCTTTCCTCCCTCTTGGTATTTTAGGCGCCGCATTTGTTTTGGTTTTTAAGCAGGGGAACCCCATCAACCTCCTCTACACCCTTTTTAAATTCATCGGCGGCGTCTATTTTCCAATCACCCTTTTTCCCGATTGGCTTCAAAAACTGGCCTGGTTTCAGCCCTTCACCCCCGCGTTGGAAGGTCTGCGAAAAGTTGTTCTGGGAGGGGCGAGTCTTTCTCAAGTCACTTTTGAAATCAAATTGCTGACCGGCTTTACCCTTGTCCTTTTCCCGGTCAGCGTTTGGTGCTTCCAACTGGCCTATCGGAGAGCAAGATTGGCCGGGAGCCTTTCCCATTATTAATCATAAAATTTTTTTATAAGGGAGCCGTCGTCTGCCCATGTCCCCATCCGTTTGATCCAAATGTTTTTGAATCACCGCATCTTCAAAAGGTTCAAAACCCTGTTTTTGATAAAAAAGTTTGGCTTTTTCGTCATCCTCAAAGACTAAAACATTGACCTCCTTGGCGCCTTCTCCCCTGGCCACACCAAATATCTTTTCCATGAGCCTTTCCGCCAATCCCAGTCTTCGATAACGCGTTCTGACAAAAAGTCCCCATATCCAGTAGTCATTGAAAGGAGGAATTGTGTCTCCGGGATGAGTCAGTGTCAAAATTCCCGCCGGCTTTTTGCCAACAAAGGCCAAAGCCCAGGTTTTGACGGGGCCCTCTTTTTTGTGGACCTTGGTCCGCCAATGGCTGGGATAATGGTAGAGTATGGCAATGACTTCATCGTTTTTATTATAATCCTCAAAGGGAACAATCTGGTATCGGATGGGATATGGAAGGAAAATGATCCTGGCCAGTAGCGGATAAAAAGGAAGCCTTTGTAATAAGAAGAAGACACGATACGGCCATCTTGGTTTTTTTTCCACCCCCACGACCCTTCCCAGCAAACTTGACTTGGGGAAAAAATCGCACCCCGACATAAAAAAATCGCCCTTGGCCTTGTAAAACACCTCTCCATTTTCTTCAATCCTTGAAAGGAGCCGGTGTGCCGTCATTCTGCCGCCGTTGCTTTTAAAAAAGACAATCTCTCCGGGGCTCGGTTCCGCGGCACAGGGCTCAATCCGAAGGATGGCGCCGGAATGGATGGTCGGAAACATGCTGTTGCCAAAGGCCCTCACCCTGATGGAGCGGCCTTGTCTTAAAAGACCAGAGGTAAGCTCGGAAAATTCCTCGCGCGGCACGGTCAATTTCATAGATGCTTTTGAATAAAGTCCACGGCGCCCGGGTCTGGCAAAAATCCAAACTCACAGGCAGGTATTTCCCGGACCAATTGAACGGCCACATCGGTGCTTTGACCGAGCAAGGGGCTATTCCAGTAGGGGTGAAAACTCCTAACCATCAACCTCTGCAAGGCATCCATGAAAGAGAGCGGACGAATTTCATTGGACTGGGCGTGCTTTAAAAAAAAGAGTTTCTTCAATGGGGCCTTGAGGGGAGAGCTCAAATGGGCCTCGCCGTGCCAGGGTGTTCCATAGGCAAACCAACCCCCTTTCTCTTTCCGGACGATCACGCGATCATCGCTCAAAATTTGGCCGTATCCCGCCTCCTGCCAAAGCCTGGCGCTAGTTGTTTTGCCCTGCCCGGAACTTCCCACAAAGAGATAGGCATTTTCACCGAACAGCAGGCCAAAACTGTGAATCAAAATCCCGTGTCGTGGCGGCAAAAGGTGCATCATCCAGATTTCCCCGAAGGGATAGGTAAGGGGGCAATCCAAAAAGCGCTCGTAACGCTCGGGGTTTAAAAACATCTCTCCCTTTTGAAAGCGAGGATCAAAAAAGACGCGCGCCTCCCAAGAGAGAGGGGAACTAAAGGAGGGAACCTGCATGACAAAACGGGAATCTTCTTGAGAAAGGCTCCAGGTCGTCCCCGAATCAAAAATCGCCTTCAAAGAGGAAAAAGCCCGGCAAGGGCCCAACGTGACCGAAAGGTCAATCTCCTTTGCTTTAGAATCAACGTTTAAAAAATCGGAGAATGGGCCGCTCCAGCCAAGAGGTTTTTGCGAAACAACTTCGATCGCGATATCACCGAGGGAAACTAAAGACCGATTCAACACCTCCATGACTTAAGAGCCTTGAGCGCTACACTGGGCATGAGACACGACATCGCAATTTGTCGCTCCTACCGAGGCATTGGCTGTATCAGTTACCTTGCAACCCGTAAGAATCGCCTCTTCGGCCAGGAGCTTCACCTTCACAATCTTGGGTTGGAGATAGGGCTTCTTTCCAGTCTGTTTTTTTTCTTTCATTTCTTCCTCCTTTTTAAATGGAAGGGAGCGCGACGGCTCCCTCCGGGATAAATCTTTCCTCTTTTTTGGAACCGCAGCCGCCAGAGCCGCAACTTCCGCAAGCGGAGGGCGGCCTTGGCAAATCATCCGTTGATGTCAATTCGTGCTCCGGGATAATTTGGTCATCACCCAGACATTGCGCAACGATGGCCTGAATCTCCTCATCATAAAGATAGTCATATTCCGTCGCGGGAGGATTCTTTCCCGCCAGCGTGGTAAAGACCTTGTGCCTCAAGTAGGCACTCTGGCAGTAATATGCCACGGGCTGTTCATCATTTTGCGCCTCCAGATAAAGGGCCCCCGGACAGCGGTTGCAAAAATTGATCACGGGGCAGGTGTTGCATTTGGAGGCTTGAGACTTCCTTTTATTGAACCACTGGGGAAACAGCTCGTAGAAGGCCTTATGAAAGGCTTCCTTTTTGACACTAGGGCCCCCTTCGCGCAAATCATAGTTATAATGGCGGGCCATGGAGCACATATCCATTCTGCCTTGCGGGTCGATATGAAAAGACTGCTTGCCGGCTCCGCAAAGGAAGGTATGGTCACAGTTTGGGGCGAAATCAAAATGCCTGGCAAATTTTATCCACTCCCGGCGCCGGTGCGGATCAACCAAATCCAGTTTGACAACCTCCTTGGGGGGGATTCGTTCTTCCAAAACTTTTTGGGAATAGTCGAGCTTGGGGTTGATCATGGGATCAAACCGAAAATAATTGCCCGTTATTTTTTCGGCAAGGTCCTTGATTTTCCAATATTCATGGTGGTTGGTTTTGGTGATGGGGCTTTTCAAACGGACATTCAATCCCCGCTCTTTGAGAAGGTTCACTCCCTCCAGGCACCGTTTGAAGGATCCCTTCGTTCTCGTCACCGCTTCATAAGTCTCTTGGGTGGCTCCATAGAGGGAGACTTCTATTTTATAGGGGGGATATTCCGCCAAAAGATCGGCCCGCTTTTCATCGATCAACACCCCGTTGGTAAAAAGGGTGATAATAAAACCCTTTCTCACGGCATATAAATAGATCTCGTTGAAATCCTTGCGCATAAAGATATCGCCCCCCGTGAGGGTGAGCCAGAGGGTCCCTGCTTCGGCCATCACATCCAAAAGATCTTTGATCTCGCCGGTGGAAAGTTCATTCGGTTCATGCAGGTCTTTGCAATAGCACATGTTGCAGTTGACGTTGCACTTGAAGGTGATTTCCAGCTGACAGCTCAACGGGAGGCGTTTTTTCTCATAGGTTGAATCCACATTGGAGATAAACCGCGAATAGCTGATTTCTTCCATTGCTAGTTTTTCCATTGGATGCCCCCGATTGATTTCAGAAGATTGGCGATCTCCAAAAGATCTTTTTCCAAAATTGTTTCCTCAACATCATATTCTTGAACCAGGGCCGCTTTGATCTGGCCCAGGGTTTTTTGCCCGTCAATCAGCTCGTAGATTCTAGCTCCGGTTTCATTCAAGGTATAAATACTGTCCAAGTCGGCGACGTTGGATCGGATCGGTATCAAAATAAACTGGTCCTCGATTTTTCTGGAAACGACATCGTCCGTTTTTTGCGGACATTGATTCAAAGATACCATCTTCTACCCCCTTTTGACAGCGCTGAGACAGTGCGTGTAAAAAATTTCATATTGCCTCGGCCCTTTGCGGTAAATCCAGCAGACCGGATCTTTCTCTTTTTCCAAAAGTATTTTGCCTTTTAGCATATTTTTTACCCATTGGATAGGATTTTTTGCGCGGCCGTTGAGGTTTTGAGCAAACACGTAGGGGGCCGCCAAGAGGAGTTTTCCCCCTTTTTTGAGGGGGCGGGTCTGCTCCTTGAGAAATTCTTCCGGTTTTTCAAGCAGATCGATGACGTTCACGCTGGCGGCCAAGTCCAAAGTCTGATCGGCAAAGGGGAGGTATTCCCCCTGGGCCAAAAGGAGTTCGACAGGACCCCCCTTGAGGAGTTTTTTGGCCAAAATCAACACTTCAAGATTCAAATCCACGCCGAAGAGGGTTTCATAACGGGGGGCAATCCTCTTCAAGAATCCCCCCACGTTACAGCCGACTTCCACCGCAATGCCCCCATTTTTTCGAGTCCCATTCAATAAGAAGGTTTCCAAAACATCGTGCGGGGACCTCCCTTTTTGCTGCTGCAAAAAATCAAAGAGGGGTTCTTTCGGAGACAGGCCTTTCCACAAATCGCCGTAATGGCTCAACCGATAAAAAGACGACTCCCTCTCAAAAACCCTTTGCCTTGAAACATCATAGTCAACCTGTTTGGGCAAGGGGAGAGAAATTCTGGACATGATGGTTTTCAATGTTTGCGGAGCCAGTCCTCCGTATTTGGCACAGATCCCCTTGATGAGAAGAAAATTCCTGGAGAGATAATTCCAGACATCCGGAACCAGGATCACAATTCCCTTGAGGATGGGATAGATTTCCCGGCAGGTTTGGCAGGCGACAAAGCCCTCCGCTATTTCCCGCGATTTTTTGTCCGAGGATTTCAAGGAACCGGCCGCGTCCAGTTTTAGTGTGCCTCTGCAGGAAGGGTTGGGGCAGGCCAAAAATTTAAGAAACGCCGCTTGCATGATTTTTAAACCGAAGTCATGTAAAAAAGCCACCCCTCCTTGGAAAATCTGGCCTGGGGGGCGATGCGCAAATGGTCGCCTTCGATTTCAAATATCCCCTCGCGGAACCATTCCTGGGACTGATTCCGGTTGAACGCGGCGTCAAATTGAGACTCCTCCAGGAGTTCTTCCAAATCGCGGTCAAACCGCCTTTTAAAATAGGGGAGATCAATCCCTTCCGGAAACATAATCATGTTTCGGGCGGCCTGCAGGGGATCCCAGTACTTTTCTTCCCGAAGCAGGGTTTTGGCCGCCAAGGGGGCCTCCAAATATGATTCAATCTCATCTAGATTGTGGCCGGTGATGCTATCCGCCGCGGCCCCGGTCCCGATATAGGGAACATAGTAGAAATAGGTCAACTGCGTTATATTTTCCCTGTTTTGCTTCGCATAGTTTTTGTGCAGATAATTGGCGTAACCCTTATCCCGCAAAAACCGATCGACATGAGGAGCCCACTCCCTGGTCATTGTTTTCCTTTTTAGCTCCTCGTCCGGTCCGATTCGAAACAGGGGGCTCTGGACCGGCAACAGGGGTGAGGGGGCGATATGGTCCGGATCGAGGTTTACAACGGTCTCAAGGTCTTTTT
>JACQMB010000050.1 GCA_016203765.1 Deltaproteobacteria bacterium | reverse complement strand
AGTGAAAGATCTGTTTTTCCTCCGTGACCGTAAAGGAGGGGGTTTTTTCCTGATGGAAAGGGCAGAGCCCCTTGAAATTGCGGCCGGCTCGCTTGAGCTGGACGTGCTCGCTCACCAAATTCACAATCGAGATCCGATTGCGGATCTCATCCAGTATCTGTTTGGAGTTCTGCATGACTAGTTTAAAGCCTTTTTAACTTTTTCCTGCACCTGTTTGCCCTCAGCGCGCCCTTGCACCTGCGGCATGACCGCCTGCATCACCTTTCCCATATCCTTGGGGCCGACAGCCCCCGTATCCTGCACCGCCTTTCGGACCAGGACCTCCAGTTCGGCCTCGGAAAGGGAGCGGGGCATGTAGCCCTCCAGAATGGCCAGCTCCGTTTTTTCCTTTTGAACCAGATCGGCCCGGTTCCCTTTTTGAAACTGCTCGATCGAATCCCTGGTCTGTTTGGTCATGGTCGAAAAGACCTTGAGGATTTGGGCGTCATCCAGGCTTCCCCTGTTTTCGATTTCCTTGTTTTTGATGGCGGCCTTGACCAGGCGCAGGATCGAGACTTTGGCGGTCTCCTGTTGGCGAACCGCCTGCTTGAAATCGGCTTCGATCCGTTCCTTCAAAGACATGAGGTTAGGGACTAATATCTTCTAAATTTTTTCAGCGCCCGTTTGCGGGCCTGTTCCGATTTCAGTTTTCGGCGGAGGGAGGGTTTGACGAAAAATTCCCGTTTGCGCAGTTCGGTCATGATGCCCGACTTTTCGCAGAGCTTTTTAAACCGGCGGAGGGCCGCCTCAAAACTTTCCCCTTCTTTGATGGTAATGCCGGCCATAGCGCGTCCAATCCTCCCAAAAACGAGCGTTTATAATATCAAATGGAGGGGGAAGTCAAGGAAGAGCAAGCCGTTTATTGACCTCTTCAACCACCTCCCGCAGGGGGATTTTTTTGACCTTGGCGATCTTGCGGCAGGCCTCGTATTCGGGGATTTGTTTTCGGATTTTCAACTGGTGATCCCAGGCTATTTTGACAGGGATGGGGCCGAAGCGGGTGGCCACCGTCTTTGTTTTTCTTTCCAAAACGCGCCGCTCCACACGATAATAGCGAACTCCCAGCGTCGTGGTCTCTTGAAGGATTATTTGGATCGCCTTTTCTTTGATTTGGGCCGGGCAGAGGGCCTTGAGCAAAACGCCGGGGCGGTTTTTTTTCATCTGGATGTTTTCCAGCCAGACATCCAGGGCGCCGGCTGTAAAGAGACGCTCCATGCAGTAGTCAAACCACTGGGGGTTCATGTCGTCGAGATTGGCCTCCAGCACCCACGCGGCGGCGCTCTTTTTTAACATGGGGTACCAGGTACCATATGGGAGGTTTTTGGCAACGGTTTAAACGGTTTAGAATTGATATTCGATTAGTAAGCCGGTTTGAGACCCGATTTTTGGTTCCAGTTTCACCGGGTTCCCGTGGGCGTCCTTCCAGAGTAAAAAACCTCCCACGCCGGCGGCGATAGCCCCGCCAATCAGCGAGCCGATCGCCACGTCTCGCCAGATTTCCCTCTCCCGATCGGTGGAGTTGAGATCCCCTTTGTAAAGCCGCATGGACTTGGCATCGGCAAACCGGAGACTGCCGGCGTGCTCTTCAATCCTCCCCTGCCGTATCAACTCGTCCACCAGCTGTTTATGTTTGTTTTGCTTTCCGTTGGCGATAAAATAACTCAAACCGCCCAAAGCCCAGAGGGCGCCCGCCGCGGCAAAGGGGCTCCATCTTGGCAATCGGCGGGAAGGCCGGCCGCCGTTTTCACTTTCCTCGAAAGTGACGTCTTCTCGGATACCGGGTTCGGGCGTTTCGGCATCGGCGCTTTGCTTTTCTGGTTTTTTCAGTTGGCGTTCGGCAAACCAGATATTGTCTTTCGTTTCCAGTTTGTCTTTATCTTTGATAAATGGAGTTTCAAGAAGATAGCGTTTGAAAAAACGGACCGCTTCCCCGTAATTTTTCAGGTAACGGTAACAGACACCGATATTGTAGAGGAGCTCCGACCTGTGGCTTAAGTCATACGATTGCTGAAACTTGGTAATGGCTTCTTGGAACTTGCCGCGCTTGTAATGCCTGACGCCCGACCGATAATGCTGCTTGGCTTTGGCAAGGTCCGACCGGCTTGCCAAGGCGAGGCCGGCTTGGGCAAGGGTCGGATAAGCTGTCGAGACGGCCGTGATACCCATACATTATAGTTATCGTCACCCGGATGAAAAAAGTTGCTTCATCGCCGTTTTAATTGGACATTTGGAAAACCTCTATATCCTGGACGGCCTTGTCGCTGGCTCGGCGGATGGTGAACTGAAGATTGCTAACTGTATGTTTTTCGCCGACTTTTGGGATGCGGCCAATTCTATGGATCAAAAATCCGGCGACGGTTTCATAATCTCCCTCCGGCAGGCCAAGCCCCAATTTCTCGTTGGCCTCATCGATGGCGAGCCGGCCGCTCAACAAAAAACGGTTCTTGGCCAGCCGGTAGTAGAGGGGGAGGGGCTGGTCATATTCGTCGTGAATGTCGCCCACCACTTCCTCCAATAAATCCTCCAGGGTGACAATACCGCTTGCACCGCCGTATTCGTCCACCACCACGGCCATCGGCTCCCCTTTCCGTTTCATTGTGATAAACAGGTCATCCAGCGGCATCTCTTCGGGGACAAAATAGGCCGGCCGCATCAGTTCTTGAACGCTCTTTTTGCCGCCGCTCATCAGGTAGTCGATGTTGTGGAGAATCCCCACAATGTTGAGGATTCGGTCTTTAAAAATGGGGAGGCGGGAGTGGCCGCTCTCTTCAAAGGCCAGGGCTGTCTCTTCCGGGGCGGCATGCAACGGCAGTGCCCGGATTTCCACCAGCGGGACTCGGATGTTGGAGATTCTTTTGTCGGCCAGGTCGAAAATTTTGGAGATCATCGTCCGGCGCAGTTGGAGCTTGGGTCCTTCGGGGTGGGGGCCCTCTTTGAGGAATAATTCCAATTCCTCCCGGGTCACCGGCGGGGCCTCGGCGTATTTTTTGGAGGCCCGGCCCAGGAAGACGTCATTCAGT
>JACQMB010000068.1 GCA_016203765.1 Deltaproteobacteria bacterium | reverse complement strand
TTCAAGAGCGGCTCGATTGGTTTGCCGCCATCGGCGTCAGCAAGAAAAACCTGCGCACCCGTCCCCACGCCAAAGACGAACTGGCCCATTACGCCAAAGGTTGCACCGACATCGAGTTTCAGATGCCCTTCGGCTGGTCGGAGCTGGAGGGGATCGCCGACCGGGGCGATTACGATTTGACCCAGCATATCCAAACCTCGGGCAAGGATCTCGATTATTTCGATGAACAAAATAAGGAACGCTATGTTCCGGCCGTGGTTGAGACTTCGGTGGGGGTGGACCGCACCTGCCTCGCCTTGCTGGTCGATGCCTATCGGGAGGAAGAGGTGAAGGGGGAAAAGAGGGTGGTGCTCGGTTTTCATCACTCGGTTGCCCCCTACCAGGTCGCGGTCTTTCCCTTGTCCTCCAAACTGGCCGAGCCGGCGATGAAGATTGAACATGAATTGCGCAAGCAGTTCGCCGCTGATTATGACGACGCCGGCTCGATCGGCCGCCGCTACCGCAGGCACGACGAAATCGGCACGCCGTTTTGCGTCACGTATGATTTTCAATCAGAAGAGGATCATGCGGTGACGGTTCGAGACCGGGATTCGATGCAGCAGGATAGGGTGAGTGTAGATCAGTTGGTTCGGTATTTGAGTGATGTCATTGCGAGGCCCGGAGGGCCGAAGCAATCCAGTTAAACCCGTTGATTCCTTCTTCCACCGCCCCCCGGCTGTGCGGCAATTGACATTTAACGGGCCAAATCCGGGGACACATCACTTAATTCACTTTGCACTTTGAAAGGGACCGATAAACTGGGTACCCATGGCCCTGTTTTCTTAGAAATCCCCGCGATGGCAAAATACATCTACACTTTTGGTAACGGAAAGGCCGAAGGAGATGCCTCCATGAAAAATCTCCCGCGGATTTCTATATTAAATCCGATGAAATATCGCGAGCGGCATGCAGGATTCGAATAATCTGAATATGGGTGTTTTGAAGACGATAGAAAATGATGTAACTTCCAATTGGAAAACTGCGGAGATCATTGGCCAGATCTTCCCTTTTTCGGCCAATGCCGGGAGAATCGGCAAGCAATTGGCATTTTTCTTCGAAGGCATCGAGTTGTCGCGAGGCGGCCATGGTATTGTCTTCCGCAATAAAATCGTAAATTTCGGTTAAATCCCGGATGGCGGCCGGGGTGAAATAATAGGAACTCATTTTTTTCTGGAACGGATTTTTTCGAATACCTTTTTGCCTTCTTCCAATTTTCCCTGTTCCGCTTCTTGAATCCCCGTTTCGATGTCTTTTCTCAATTCCTGTAATTTCATTTGTTGCAGCCGATCCCTTTCGTCCATGAGCCGGATAGCCTCGCGAATCACTTCACTGGCGGAATTGTACATCCCCGTTTCCAGCTTTTTTTGAATCCATTTTTCCAATTGAGGTGACAGAGAAACATTCATACAATCTCCTCCTATAACAAGAAAGATATAAAAAATAGCTGATATTGTCAATCTTTGCTATTTCAAACACCATTCAGACGGTCACCGGAACCCGGCTCCTATTTTTCCCTCAATTTGACAGAGAGTGGGAAACTGGGTAGCCATGGATACGTTAAATCCCTGAAATGACAAAATACATCTACACCTTTGGTGACGGACAGGCCGAGGGCTCCGCGGCCATGAAAAGCCTCCTCGGCGGCAAGGGGGCAGGGCTGGCCGAGATGTGCAAGTTGGGGCTTCCCGTCCCGCCCGGTTTCACCATCACCACCGAGGCCTGCAATTATTTTTACGAACACGACCAGGTCTTCCCCAAGGATTTGGAAGCGCAGGTCCTGGCCGGGTTGAAACACATCGAAACAATCATGGGGCAGAAATTCGGCGGTGAAAAAAATCCCCTCCTGATTTCGGTCCGTTCGGGGGCGCGCGCCAGCATGCCCGGGATGATGGATACGGTTTTGAATCTTGGCGTTCCCCCCGATCCGAGGAAACAATTGTGGGAGGCGATCCGGGCCGTTTTCCAATCATGGATGGGAAAGCGGGCGCAGGAATACCGGAGGATTCACCGCATCCCGCGGGATTGGGGGACCGCCTGCAACATTCAGGCCATGGTCTTCGGCAACCGGGGGGAGACCTCCGGCACCGGCGTGGCCTTCACCCGCGACCCCTCCACCGGGGAAAAAAAGTTTTTCGGCGAATATTTAATCAACGCCCAGGGGGAAGAGGTGGTGGCGGGAATCCGCACCCCCGAGCCGGTGGAAAAATTAAAACAGACCCTGCCGGGCTGCTACGCCGAACTGGAAAAAATCTATCAAAAACTGGAAAGGCATTACAAAGACATGCAGGATATGGAGTTCACCATCCAGGAGGGCAAACTCTGGATGCTTCAGACCCGGAATGGAAAGCGAACGGGTCGGGCCGCCGTTAAAATCGCCGTCGATATGGAAAGGGAAGGCCTAATCGACAAACGGGAGGCCCTGTTGCGGGTTGATCCCAAATCGCTCGATCAACTACTGCACCCGATGATCGATCCGAAATTAAAGAAAAAGGTCGCCGCCAAGGGGCTTGCGGCCTCACCCGGGGCGGCGGTGGGGAGGGTGGTATTCACCGCGGAGGAAGCGGTGATCTGGGCGCAGAAAAAAGAACCGGTTATTTTGGTCCGTCAGGAAACCTCCGCCGAAGATATCCACGGCATGTTTGTCGCCAAAGGAATTTTAACGAGCCGGGGCGGCATTACCAGCCATGCCGCCGTCGTGGCGCGCGGGATGGGAAAGGTCTGCGTGGCGGGCTGTGAGGTGTTGCAAATCGATCCGCATAAAAAGCAATTCCTGGTCGGCGGCAAAGTAGTGAGGGAAGGGGATTGGATTACTATTGATGGGAGCACGGGGGAGGTCATGTTGGAAAAACTGCCGACGGTGGAGCCCGCGTTCTCCGAAGATTTTCAGACGTTAATGGCCTGGGCCGATCAAACCCGAAAATTAAAAGTGAGGGCCAACGCCGATACCCCCAAGGATGCCGAGCTCGCCAGGGAGTTGGGGGCGGAGGGGATCGGCCTTTGCCGCACCGAACATATGTTTTTTGCCCAGGACCGGGTCACCGCCATGCAGGAAATGATTTTGGCCGAAACCACCGAGGCTAGAAAACGGTCCCTGGCTAAAATCGCGCCGATGCAGCGCAATGATTTTAAGGAGATTTTCAAAAAGATGCGGGGCCTCCCCGTTACGATTCGCCTATTGGACCCCCCCTTGCATGAATTTTTGCCCCAGGAGGGGGACGAAAAGATGATGGCCAAGGCGGAGGCGCTCAAAGAAGTCAATCCGATGTTGGGCTTTCGCGGCTGTCGGTTGGGGATTGTCTATCCGGAAATTTATGAGATGCAGGTTCAAGCCGTCATGGAGGCCGCCTGCGAGTTGACGAAAGAGGGGATCGGCGTGCTTCCGGAAATTGAAATTCCCTTGGTGGGGTTGGCCGGAGAGATCAGCAAACTTCGGGAACTTTGTGAAGATGTTTGCCGGCGGGTGATGCAAAAAACGGGTCAGAAAGTTGATTATAAAATAGGCACCA
>JACQMB010000067.1 GCA_016203765.1 Deltaproteobacteria bacterium | reverse complement strand
TTCCATGTAGGGTCGGTTTGTTTTCAGACGCGTTTGTTCCGCGGCGGTTTCTTCAAACGCCTTCGCCTCCCGGGTCCGTTCGCGCTCCAGCAAAAAATGAAAATCCATCAGATTTTCAATGGAGAGACAATGGTCGACAAATCCCTCCACGGCTTCCTGGCCGTGTTGATCCATCCATCGCGATACGCGCGTGCGGTGATTGGCCATCTCATCCATCATCTTGCGGTTGGTATTTTTGAAATAGACGTTGTTTTTGAAAAAATCGGAGTGGGCGTAAACATGGGCCATCACCATTTTTTGATCGACCAGATTGTTGGAATGCAAAAGATAGGCGTAACAGGGATCATTGTTGATCACCATTTCATAAATCTTGGAAAGACCGTAGGCATACGACTTGGAGAGACGTTCATATTCCATGCCGAAGCGCCAGTGGGGATAGCGGTTGGGAAAACCCCCGTAGGCCGCCACCATGTTGATCTGGTTCCAGTCGAGCATTTCGAAAATGACTTCGAAAAAGTCGAGGCCGTAATCGACGGCATAGGCCCGGATTTCCTTTTTGATGGTTTCGAGCTCCGTCGGCAAAGACATTTTATTTTCCTCTTCCCAAAAAGTCCTTGATCGAGGTGACAATCGCCTCTTTATTGGGAATCTTCGACATGATCAGCTTGTCCTGATTCAAGAAACGGGCCTGGAGGTCTTTCAAAAATTGTCCGCTCCCGTATTCTGATTCGACCTGGCCGTAGCAAAAGACGTTGCAAATCGGAAAAAACTGTTCCTGCAAAAGTTTGAGACACTCCTCGGTATCGTTGCCCGACCAGTTGTCGCCGTCCGAGAAATGAAAGGGATAAATGTTCCATTCGTCGGGATTATACTGCTCGTGCAGAAGTATTAGACACAGTTTGTAGGCCGAAGAGATGATCGTCCCCCCCGACTCGCGGGTGTGAAAAAAGGTCTCCCGGTCCACCTCGCGGGCCACCGCGTCGTGAATGATATAGCGGGTCTGCAGGTTTTGGTATTGGGAACGGAGCCAGGTATCGATCCAAAACGTTTCAATCCGAACGATTTCTTTTTGCTCGTTGCCCATACTGCCTGAAACATCCAAGATGAAAAAAATCAGCGCGCGGCTTTGGGGTTTTCTCACCGTCTTCCAGCTTCGATAAACCCGGTCTTCCCGGATCGGAATAATGCGGGGGTTGCCCGGATCATAGGTCCCCGACATGATCTGGCGCCGCAAGGCCTTCTTGTATGTCCGTTTGAAATGCCTGAGCGATTCGGGGCCGGAGTGCGAAACGCTGGTGTAGCGGGTATGCTGGGTGACGATGTCCTCCTGCCCTTTCGGCTCGATTTTGGGAAGCTCAAGCTCTTCACCCAAAATATCGGCCAGATCCTCCAGGCGGACCTCCACCTCCATGATATGCTCGCCGGGGAGGTTGCCGGCCTTGGATTCCCCTTTTTTCTCCTCCCCCTCAAGGGGCTGGCCCGGCTCCCCCTCCCCCTCGCCCACACCCCCTTTTTGTTTGTCACCGTAGACAAAGCGGGGGATTTCGATCTGCGGGAGGGGAATGCTAACGAGGTCTTGGCCCTTGCGGCCGAACATCTCGCCGCGCGACATGAATTTTTTGAGTTCTTTCTTGATTTGGCCGCGGAGTATCTTGTGAAAACGATTTAAATCCTTTTCGATTTTTAATCCCATTATTCACCTTCAAGGCCCCGGTTTTCTCTCTTTGATGTCGCCGCGCGCAAAAATGGAGGCCACATATTGGAGTACGTCGGTGGCGCAGGTATCGCAGTAGCCGTGATTTTTGATCAGCCGCGACTTGACCACGTCGATTTTTTCCTGCGTCTCCTTGTCGACCACCGAGGAAACAATGCTGGTCAGCTTGATCGAGTCTTTCTGGTCTTCGAAAAGTTTTAGTTCGAGGGCCTTGCACAGCCGCTCGTTGGTTCGATAATCAAACTGTTTTCCCTCCAGGGAGAGGGCCCCGATGTAATTCATGATCTCCCGCCGAAAATCGTTTTTGCGCGACTCGGGGATGTCGATCTTTTCCTCGATCGAACGCATCAGCCGTTCATCGGGTTCCTCATCCCGGCCGGTGTAGCGGTTGCGCACCTTTTCGCGCTGGGTGTAGGCCTTCACATGGTCGATATAGTTGCCGCACAGCCGGGAGACGGCCTCTTCATCGGCTGAGATCGCCCGTTGGACCTCATTTTTAACCATGTCGTCGTATTCCTCCTTCACCACGCTGATCAGTTCGCGCAGGCGTTTGCGCTGTTCCTCACTGCGCATATGAGGATGATGTTTCAAGCCCCCTTCCAGTTCATTCAGGACCATGAAGGGGTTGACGCAATTGCCGCCGACATCGGCCACGAGGGCATTCGACATCTTGTCCTGGATGTAGCGGGGGGAGACGCCGTCCAACCCCTCCCGCAGTGCCTCCTTGCGCA
>JACQMB010000054.1 GCA_016203765.1 Deltaproteobacteria bacterium | reverse complement strand
GACCAGGGGATTGATCTCGGCCAGCGAAGCGTCGTTTTTGAAATAAAAATGATAAAGGGCCGAGGCAAATTCCCCGAATTTTTTTGAATCGAGTTTCAATTGGGAAGCCAATGCCTCCGTCTGGGAATTTTGCAGGCCTTTTTCGGGATCAATCCAGATTTTAAAAATTTTTTCCGGCGATTTGGCCGCTACCGTTTCGATCTCCACCCCCCCTTCGGGAGAAGCCATCATGACAATTCGAGACCGGGCGCGGTCCAAAACCATTCCCAGATAAAATTCCTTGGCGATGTCGGAGGCCTCCTCCACCAAAACTTTTTTGACTTTTTTGCCGGCCGGGCCGGTTTGGTGCGTGACCAGATTCATCCCGATGATTTTTTTTGCCGCCGCTTGTGCTTCGGTGATCGTCTTCGCGACTTTGATTCCCCCGCCTTTGCCCCGCCCTCCGGCGTGGATTTGGGCCTTGATGACGACGGGAAGGCCGATTTCTTTGGCAATGGCGAGGGTCTCCTCCGGCGTGGCCGCCACCTTTCCCGCCGGCACCGCCACCCCCGCCTTCTTCAGCAGTTCTTTGGCCTGGTATTCGTGGATTTTCATTAAAGCCCCCCTAACATTCGTCACCACCCTTGACAAGTAGCGAAAAACATAGGACAAAATCAAAGTTGTATACAAGTCATGGCGTTTGCTCAGACCCAGCGGCGGGATATGTGGTGGTTGCAACCGGCCTTGGTTGCTCTGGGTTTAACACTGTTCGGTGTCTATGCCACGTGGGCCGCGCTCCAGGGTGAGCATTACCGTTTTGGCCCTTATCTTTCCCCCTTCTATTCGCCGCTGATTCTGCTGGACTGGTGGAAGTTTTCCCCCGCCATCTTGATCTTGTGGGCGCCGCTCGGTTTTCGCGCCACCTGTTACTATTATCGCAAGGCCTACTACCGCTCTTTTTTCGCCGACCCTCCGGCCTGCGCGGTGGGAGAATTTCGAGGGGAAAAATACAAAGGTGAGACCGCCTTCCCTTTTATTCTGCAAAACCTCCACCGCTTTTTTTTCTACCTCGCGGCGATTGTTTTGTGTTTTCTTTGGCTCGATGTTTATGAGGCCTTCCGGTTTGACGAAAAGTTTGGGGTCGGCGTGGGGACACTTGTTTTGTTTTCCAATACCCTCTTTTTGTCTTTGTACACTTTTTCGTGCCATTCCTTTCGCCACCTGATCGGCGGCGACCTGAACTGTTTTTCGTGCGGACTGGCGGCCAAGACAAAATATCAGGCGTGGAAGGGCGTGAGCGTTTTAAACCAAAATCATATGCTCTGGGCGTGGATCAGCCTGTTCACGGTCGGGTTTGCGGATCTGTATGTGCGATTATGCGCGATGGGGATTATTAACGATATTCGGATTATTTAGAATGCCATTTCAAACCCACCAACATGACGTGATTGTGATCGGCGCCGGGGGCGCGGGATTGCGCGCGGCGATCGAGGTCTCTGTTCAAGGATGCTCCGTGGGATTGATCTGCAAATCGCTCCTGGGAAAAGCCCACACGGTGATGGCCGAGGGGGGAGTGGCCGCCGCTTTATCCACCACCGACGAACGAGATTCCTGGCAGGTCCATTTTCGCGACACGATGCGCGGCGGAAAACTTTTGAACAACTGGCGGATGGCGCAGATCCACGCGCAGGAGGCCCCCGCCCGCGTGAACGAATTGGAGGCCTGGGGGGCGCTGTTTGACCGGACGAAAGACGGAAGAATTTTGCAACGGAATTTCGGCGGGCACCAATACCCCCGGCTGGCCCACGTGGGCGATCGAACCGGACTGGAAATGATTCGCACCCTGCAGGATCATTGTGTTCATCAGAGAAACGTAACCGTTTACATGGAATATACCGTCACGCATCTTTTAAAAGCCGGCGATCGAATCATCGGTTGCTTCGGCTACAATCGCCAGACCGGCGAGTTTCATCTTCTTAAAACAAAAGCGATGGTCCTGGCCACCGGCGGAATCGGCAAATCGTTTCGAATCACCAGCAACTCGTGGGAATATACCGGCGATGGTCATGCCCTGGCTTATCACACCGGCGCCGAGCTGATTGACATGGAATTTGTCCAGTTTCATCCCACCGGCATGGTCTGGCCCTTGAGCGTGAAGGGGGCCCTCGTGACCGAAGGGGTGCGCGGCGAGGGGGGGGTGCTGAAAAACAACAAGGGCGAACGG
>JACQMB010000064.1 GCA_016203765.1 Deltaproteobacteria bacterium | reverse complement strand
GTGTCCGGCCCAGGAGGGCCTGGATTTTTTGCGCCAACGCCGCTTCTGCGGGATAATGACTGATAATGAGCGGCGGTTGTTTATAAATAAACAGGATCGCATCGCTCACCGTATCCTGATGGATCGCTTTCGGAAGTCCCCTTCTGGAAAATTCAATTTTTGTGAAGAGATCCTCCCCGGCGGCTGTCACCAAATGAACTTTAAATCGCTGGACCGTTTCTGTTTGCTTTGCTTTCCGGATATCGGGGGGACGAATCGATTCAATTTGAAAGGGTTGAAGTATTGTCAGCAGTGTTTTGGAGGTTAAAATTTCCATAACAATTTTTTTGAGCGAATGGACGGGGACGTGCTGGATATCCATATCCATGTCTTCCGAATAGCGCGGACTTTGAAAGAAGAAGCGGAGGTTGACTCCCCCCTTGAGAACAAAGGTATTGGGTCGCAATCTGGGGGCAAAAAGCCGCAAAAAACTCAAGTGGAAGATTTCTCTTTGCTGGAGCGGGGTGTACATATTATGTACTATAATTTATAATTATATAAATTACAATACATAAATAAGCCGGTAAATTCCTTTTAGACATTAAACCGAAACAGCATAATATCGCCGTCCTTCACGATATAATCCTTCCCTTCCGATCGATATTTGCCGGACGCCTTGACGGCCGCCTCCGAACCGGCCGCAACCAAATCATCATAGGCCATGACTTCGGCGCGGATAAAACCCCGTTCAAAATCGCTATGGATCTTGCCCGCGGCCTGGGGGGCTCTGGTGCCGCGGGTGATAGTCCACGCCCGGCACTCCTTGGGACCGGCGGTAAAAAAAGTGATTAAATTCAAAAGATGATAACCGACCCGGATCAGGCGGTTCAGGCCCGGTTCTTTTAAACCCAGCTCCTTCAAAAATTCCCCTTTTTCCGCTTCGGGGAGTTGCGCCAGCTCCGCCTCCAGCTTTCCGCACAAAGGGATGGTCCCCGGCGGCATGGCTTCGGGGACTGCTTGTCCCTCACCAACGTTGGCCACGAACAGTGTCGGCTTGTCGGCCAATCGTTGGAAGTCGGGGGGCTTCGGTGTTTTTCCTTTTTTGGCCTCCCGTTTGCTCTCCGTCTCCAGATCGGCCAGGGCCAGTTCGGTGTTAATAATTTCGATATCCTCTTTGGGATCGATTTTTCCCGAAACATGCGCGACGTTGGGGTCCTGAAAACAGCGGACTACGTGCAGGATGGCGTCCACTTCGCGGATATGGCTTAAAAATTTGTTCCCCAGTCCCTCGCCCTGGTGGGCTCCTTTGACCAGGCCGGCGATATCGACAAACTCGACCGTGGTCGGCGTTTTCTTTTTCGGTTTGTAAATTTCACAAAGTTTTTCGAGGCGGGGATCGGGCACGGGAACCACCCCGGTGGATGGATCAATCGTGCAAAAGGGGAAATTCTCGGCCGGCACGTTGGCCGCCGTGAGGGCGTTGAAAATCGTCGATTTGCCGGCGTTGGGAAGACCCACGATGCCGATGTTTAAGGCCATACGTTTATTTTAACCAGCTCCGCGGGTCGGCGCTAAATTTTTTTAACAGGTCGATTTGACCGGCCTGAATCAGCCGCTTCTCCTTGGCGATTTGGATGAGGGTGGGGAAATCGGTGAGGGTGGTTAGCTCACAATGAGCGGCATCAAACTTTTGTTGGGCCTCGGCAAAGCCGTAGGAAAAAATGGCCAGGCAATGGTCGACTTTGGCCCCGGCTTCCCGAAGCGCCTCCACCGCCGTCACGCTCGAACCGCCGGTCGAAACCAAATCCTCAATCATTACCGCTTGGCAACCCGGTTCCACTTTCCCTTCCACCTGGTTTTGCTTGCCGTGTTCTTTGGCGGCCGCCCGGATGTAGACAAACGGCTTGCCCAGGCGCTCCGCCACCCACGCAGCATGAGGAATGGCGCCCGTGGCCACGCCGGCAATGAGATCGCAGGCCACCCCCTTTTCCCTGATGAAATGACAAAAGGCCTCCCGCACTTCGCGGCGGGCGTTCACATCGGACATCAACAAGCGGTTGTCGCAATAGATGGGCGACTTGATTCCGCTGGCCCAGGTAAAGGGCTGGTCCGGTCTTAAACTCACCGCCCCCGCCTCCAGCAGTATTTCGGCGATTTTTTGTCGGATAACGTTCATTTTTACAGTAGGTGCCTGGCTCCAACTGTAACAGCCGTGACAGTTGGAGCCTGGCACTATATGTCACGCATAGTCCTTGTTTTTCAATAGCTAATATGGCAGAGGCTAACGTCCATGGCCAACGAACTGGTTTTAAATGTTACTTTGGGCGAAACGCGTGTGGCCCGCCTGGAAAACGGCGTGGTCTCCGAACTTTACATCGAGCGGACCCGCGATCAGGGGGTGACCGGCAATATCTACAAGGGAAAGGTGGTCCGGGTGCTCCCCGGCATGCAGGCCGCCTTTGTCGACATCGGCCTGGAACGGACCGCCTTTCTGCACGCCTCCGAAGTGGTCCAGGAGATGACCCGCTTTGAGCCGGCCTTGGAGACCGAGGAGTCCCCTCCCGACGAGGCTCATAGAAAACAGCGACGCTTCGGCCCCTCGCGGCGGCGGAGCATCGAACAACTGCTCAAAGAGGGAAAGGAAATCCTCACCCAGGCCGAAAAAGAACCGATCGGAACCAAGGGGGCAAAGTTGACCTCCCACATCTCCCTGCCGGGCCGGTATCTGGTTTACATGCCCACCGTCAATCACATCGGTCTTTCCCGCCGGCTCGGCGATGAAAAGGAAAGGCGCCGGCTTCGCCAGTTGATCGAAAAGACCCGTCCGAAGGGGAGCGGTTTTATCATTCGGACCGCCTGCCTCGGCATTCCGGACGAAGAAATCCAGGCCGACATGGAGTATCTGATTCGCACCTGGAGGGATATCGAGGCGAACGCGGCCAAGGCGAAGTCCCCCAGTCTGGTCCATGCCGAGCTGAATGTTTTGTTGCGCGTGGTCCGCGACCTCTTCACCCCCGATATCGACCGCCTGGTCATCGACAACCAGGAGGGTTTCAACCGCGTTCAGGAATTTGTCAAAATGTTCATGCCGGGCCTCAAGAGCGGCATCGAATTATACGTGGAGAATGAACCGATCTTCGACCATTTCGGCATTGAAATCGAAATTACCCGGGCGCTGGGGCAGAAAGTCTGGCTGAAGAGCGGCGGCTACATTATCGTGGAGCAGACCGAGGCCCTGACCGCCATCGACGTCAACACCGGCCGGTTTGTGGGCCGGCGCAATCTGGAAGATACGATTTTGAAAACGAACCTCGAGGCGGTCAAGGAAATTGTTTATCAGTTGAGGCTCCGCAACATCGGCGGGATCATCATCCTCGATTTCATCGATATGGAGCGGCACGCCAACCGTCAAAAAGTTTTTAACTCCTTAAGAGAGGCCCTCAAAAATGACCGGGCCCGCACCACCATCACCAAAATTTCCGATCTGGGCCTGGTGGAGATGACCCGCAAGCGGACCCGCGAGGATTTGCGCAGTCAGCTTACCGATCCCTGCACCTACTGCGAAGGCCGGGGTTATCTCAAAAGCGCGGCGACCGTTTGTTTTGAGATTTTTCGGGAACTTCGGCGCGAGGGGCCGGAAATGAAAGGCAAACAGTTTGTGGTTTATGTCCATCCCCAGGTGGCCGGCCATCTCTGCGACGAGGAGCGCAAATGGCTTGAGGAAATGGAAGAGCGCTTCAAGAAAAGAATCACCGTCAAGGCCCTGCCGGAATACCACCTGGAGCAATTCGATATCGCCGAGGATTAGGACGCGTCGTTACTATTTAAATTCACTCGATAGTTTGTCGTTGGCAAGCTCTGGGACAGGAGGGGCTCGAAGATTCCCCCGCGCTCGGGTGTTGCGGGATCCCGCTAGGG
>JACQMB010000059.1 GCA_016203765.1 Deltaproteobacteria bacterium | reverse complement strand
CCACAGTCCCCAGTCCACGGTCCGGAGATTTCATGAACTTATCCCCAACTGTGGATAGGCCTGTGGATAGTTTGCCCCCGATCTGGGATGTCCTCAAAGCCAAATTAATGGAAAAAGTGACGCCAAATACCTATAATATCTGGTTTAAACAGATTAGGGGGGCCGAGGTGGACGGAGATCACTTCGTGATCTCCGTTCCAAACCGCTTCTATGCCGACTGGTTCACCGACTATTACGTAGAGTTGTTTGAACGGGAGAGTTCGGCCCTGGCCCAAAGGCCGCTCAAGCTTCGATTCCATATTCTGGAGGCGGAAGAAAAGGAAAACGGGTCCCCCGACCTTCAACCCCCAAAGGGGAGGCCCGTTATCCCCGTTCGCACCGCGCATGTCCTGAATCCAAAATACACCTTTGCCAACTTCGTGGTCGGCTCGGGCAACCAACTGGCCCACGCGGCCGCCCAGGCGGTGGCCGACCTTCCGGGCGGACATTACAACCCCCTCTTTCTGTACGGGGGCGTGGGCCTTGGCAAAACCCACCTCTTACACGCCATTGCCATCGAGGCCCTGCAAAAGCATCCCGAACTCAAGCTCATCTGCCTGAGCGCCGAGAAATTCATGAATGAATTTATCTTTTCGGTCCGCAACAACAAAATGGAGGCCTTTCGCAAAAAGTACCGGGCCGGCTGTGACATGCTCCTCATCGACGATATTCAGTTCCTTGGGGGCAAGGATGGAACGCAGGAGGAGTTTTTTCACACCTTCAATGAGTTGAGAGAATCCCACCGTCAACTCGTTCTCACCGGCGACAAAATCCCCAAGGAAATCCCCGGCCTGGAGGAGAGGCTCCGCTCCCGGTTTGAATGGGGCTTAAGCGCCGACATCCAGCCGCCTGATCTTGAAACCCGCGTGGCCATCCTGCGCAACAAGGCCGCCAACGACAATATTCCCCTCAGTGACGAAGTGGCCATGCTCCTGGCCCAAAACATTCAGTCGAACGTGCGCGAGCTGGAGGGGGCACTGATCAGGCTGAATGCCTTTGCCAAGCTGGCTCATTCGAAAATCACCCCGGACCTCGCCAAGGAGATGATCCATAAACATTTTTCCACCCAAGCCGCGGGCGGGCGGCACTCCAGCGTGGAGTCGATCCAGGAAACCGTGGCCAATTTCTACCAGATCAGTTCTAACGAACTGAAATCACACCGGCGGATGAAGACGCTGGCTTACCCCCGCCAGGTGGCCATGTATCTGTGCAAAAAACACCTGCGTCTCTCCTTTCCGGAAATCGGCAACCGGTTCGGCGGCAAGGACCACACCACCGTTTTACACGCCTGCCGCAAAATCCGCGGGCTTTTGGAGATAGACCCCAACCTGCAAAACGACATCGCCATTCTGGAAAAAACAATTGTCTGATCCCTTTTGAAATCCTGTTGACAACCGGTGAATAACTGAAATAGGGTCTTAGCAAGCGGGTGTTATTCCGTCTTTTCCACAGGAAGTCATGGCCGATTGTTTATTTAAGAATCAACGTTTTAACGGACTTATTCAGTTATTCATTCCCCCTTCTACTACTGCTTATTTCTTAAATATTAAATAGAGAAGAAAGAAGGATAAAAATATGGAAATCAAAATAGATAAAACAACGCTCTATGAAGGCCTCTCCTGGGTGCAAAGCGTGGTGGAGCGAAAAACGACCATGCCGATTCTTTCCAACGTCCTCATCGAAGCCAAGGGATCTTCCGTGACCTTAACGGCTACCGATTTGGAGGTGGGGGTGATTGGTGATCTCAAGGCCGAGGTCGTTACGGCCGGCAAGATGACCGTCCCGGCCAAAGGGTTGTACGACATGGTCAAGGAACTCCCCGATCAAAAAGTTTTATTGAGAAAATGCCAGAACAACTGGCTGGAGTTGGAGTGCGGCCGGTCCCGGTTTAAACTGGTCGGGATGGACCCGGCGGAATTTCCATCCCTGCCGAAGAAACAGGAGGGGGCCCGCTTCCAGCTCGATGGGGAAACCCTTCTGGGAATGCTTGCCAAAGTCGACATGGCCATCTCCTCCGATGAGACCCGCTATAACTTGAACGGGATACTGATTGAGACGGAGACAAAGGATGAAAAAAATAAACTCCGTTTCGCGGCCACCGATGGGCACCGGCTCTCCCTTTGTGAAAGGGAGTTAACCAAGAAAATTCCTTTGGAACAGAGTGTTATTTTTCCAAGAAAAGGGGTGGTGGAACTCAAAAGGATGCTGGAAGACAAGGAGGGAGAGGTTTCTTTCTGGGTCGACCCCAAGCAGGCCGCCATCGAAAAGGATGAAAAGTTCCTCTTTGTCCGCCTGATTGATGGGCAGTTTCCGCCCTATGCCCAGGTCATTCCACAAAAAGCCAAAAGGGTTTTATCCGTTTCGCGGGAGGAACTCGTCCGCTCTTTGCGACGAGTGGCGGTCGTTACGACCGACCGGTCCCGGGGCGTTCGTTTTTCCCTTTCACCGGGCCACCTGGAGATTTCCGCCAACAATCCTGACCTGGGCGAGGCCAAGGAAGAACTCACCTGCCAATACAAGGGGGGAGCTTTTTCCACCGGATTTAACGCGGCCTATTTTCTCGACTGTCTGGCGGTCCTGGGGGACGAGCAGGTGGTCTTGCAACTTGGCGACGAGGTGGCCCCCTGTCTGATTCAATCGGAGACGGACCGTGGCTTTACCCATGTGATCATGCCGATGCGGATATGAGATGGACCACGGACTAGGGACTAGGGACCAGGGACCCCATGTATTTAAAATCGATCCTGTTGCAAGGCTTCCGAAACCTGCCCGATCTTTCTTTAACGCTCCACCCCCGTTTTAGTGTTTTGGTTGGAGAAAATGCCCAGGGAAAAACCAACATCATTGAAGGCATTTACCTTTTTTCTTTTGGCAAGTCTTTTCGGGTGCCCGATTACAGGGATTTAATCGCGTGGGGTCAAGGCCAAAGTTTTATCCGTTCATGGGTCCATAATGACATCGGCGAGGAAGAACGCCAAGTTCGCCTTACGCGGGAAAAAAAGACATTTTATAAAAACGACAAGCCGGTAAGTCCCAATCAGTTCTTATCGATCCCGATGGTTTTATTTTCCCCCGAAGCCATTTTGCTGTTGAAGGAGTCACCCCAGGCGCGCAGGGATTATATTGATAATTTTATTTCAAAATGCCTGGCCCCGTACGGCGATCGTCTAAAGCAATACAAAAGGGCCCTGGCCCAGCGGAATAAAATTCTAAAAGACGAATTTTTGGCTGAGGCCGAAAAGGAAGAGCAAGCAAAGCTTTGGGAAAAACCGATGAGGGAGCACGGGATTTACCTGATCGAAGAACGAAAACGATGGCTGGAGAGATTGAACCGCCGGCTGGTGGAAAATTACACCCAGGTGGCCGGGGCCGGCAAAAAGGCCGGATTTGTCTATCAGCCCAATGTGGCCCCCGCCGAATTCGAGGAGCGGCAGGCGGCCTGCCGGAGCGAAGAAATGGAAAAGGGGATGAGCCTGGTCGGCCCCCACCGGGATGATTTTCAGGCCAGTCTCGATGACCTCCCCGTCAAATACTTTGGATCGCAGGGAGAAAACCGGACTTTTACCTTGGCGTTAAAATTGGCCGAAATTTCCCTCTTCGAAGAGACCCTCGGTTTTTCGCCGGTTTTGCTCCTGGATGACGTGGTCTCCGAATTGGATGAACGGCGGAGCGAATTTTTCTTTTCCAGGCTTAAAAGCTTTTCCGGACAGGTTTTTGCCACCGCTACATCCTTGCATCTTTTCCCCAAATCGTGTCTAAGGGAGTGTCGCTCTTGGCAGATAAACCAGGGACACGCCAATCCAATATATGACAGTGCAGGCGGCCAAACAGGGGCCTAACAAGGAATCAAAAAAGCCGGCGAAAGAAGGGCACTCGTACGACGCCTCGGCCATCAAGGTGCTGGGGGGCTTGGAGCCGGTGCGCAAGCGGCCCGCCATGTATATCGGCTCCACCGGCGCGTTCGGCCTCCATCATCTGGTCTACGAAGTGGTTGACAACAGCTGTGATGAATTTTTGGCCGGTTTTGGAACCGCCATAGACGTCACCATCCACATGGATAACAGCGTGACCGTGGATGACGACGGCCGCGGCATTCCCACCGATATTCACGCTACCGAAAAAGTCTCCGCCGCCGAGGTGGTGATGACCAAACTGCACGCGGGGGGAAAATTCGAAAACAGCGCCTACAAGGTGTCGGGCGGCTTGCACGGGGTGGGAGTTTCCTGCGTCAACGCGCTTTCTGAATCGTTGAAGCTGGAGATCAAGCGGGACGGGAATGTCTTTTTTCAGGCTTATGAACGGGGAGCGCCCAAGGAAAAACTCAAGATCATCGGCAAGAGCGACAAGACCGGGACCAAGGTCACCTTTAAACCGGACCGGGAGATTTTCAAGGAAACCGTTGAATACAATTTCGACACCCTCTCCCAGCGTCTGCGCGAGCTTTCTTTCCTCAACCGCGGCCTAAAAATCACCATCCGGGACGAGAGGGAAAAAGACAAGGAACACGTCTTTCAATATGACGGCGGCATCATCAGTTTCGTGGAGTTTTTGAACAAGCGGAAAACCCCCATTCACAAACCGATCCTGATGGAGGCCAAAAAGGAGGAGGTGGTGGTGGAGATCGCCATGCAATGGAACGACGGCTATCAGGAAAATATCTTTTCCTTTGCGAACAACATCAACACGCGCGACGGCGGCACGCATCTTTCCGGTTTTAAATCGGCCCTGACCCGGGCGGTCAATCAGTATGTCGCCGGTCAGGAGCTGTCAAAAAAGATGAAGGGGACCCTGGAGGGAGAAGACGTGCGGGAGGGGCTCACGGCCGTCATTTCCGTTAAACTCCCCAATCCGCAATTCGAGGGACAGACCAAGGGGAAGCTGGGCAACTCGGAGATGGAGGGGATCGTCAAACAAGTCCTCTATGAAAAACTGACCGACTACATGGAAAAACACGGCCCCGACGCCCGAAGAATCATCGGCAAGGTGATGGAGGCCGCGCAGGCCAGGGAGGCGGCGCGCGCCGCCCGCAATTTGGTACGCAGAAAATCGGCACTGGAGGGGAGCGCCCTCCCCGGCAAACTGGCCGACTGCCAGGAGCGCGATCCGAAGCTAAGCGAGTTGTATATAGTGGAAGGAGACAGTGCCGGCGGGTCGGCAAAACAAGGCCGCGACAAAAAGTTTCAGGCGATCCTCCCGCTAAAAGGCAAAATTTTGAACGTGGAAAAGGCGAGATTCGATAAAATGCTCTCCTCGGAGGAAATCCGCACGTTGATCACCGCGCTGGGGACGTCGATTGGTGAACAGGAATTTGACCTATCGAAACTCCGCTACCACTCCATCATTCTTTTGGCCGACGCCGACGTGGATGGATCGCACATTCGGACCTTGCTGTTGACCTTTTTCTACCGCCAGATGAAACCGATCATCGAAAACGGCCATTTGTATATCGGCCAGCCGCCCCTCTACCGGGTGCAGAAGGGAAAGACGGAGAAATATCTGAAAGACGAAGCGGCCCTGGAGGATTATCTGATCGATCTGGGGGTGGAGGGGGTAAAGTTGAAGGCCAAGGGAAAGGCCGCCAGGGAGTTTTCGGGAAAGGCCCTGGCCGACCTGACCAAAAAGCTGATCCGCTTCACCAAAATCCTGGACCTGATCCGCCACCGGCGCGACCCCCGAATTGTGGAGGCATTGGTCGCCGCCGCCGGCATCGACGAAAAAATGCTGAAAGAGGCCAAGACGAAACTCGACAATGAGCTGGACAAGATGGCCGCCTATTTAAAAAAGCGGTTTCCCGAGATGGGCGATTTTATCGTCGACGTGGCCAAAGACCCGGAACACATGAGCCACAAAATCATTTATGAAAGCAGCTATCTGGGCTTCCCGCAAAAAACGGTCATTACCTGGGAGTTCATCAACTCCCCGGAGGTCCAGGAGCTGAAAAAACTGATGAATGTCTTTGAGCAGGTGGGGGAACCCCCGTTTGTGATCAGCCATGACGAAGTTTCGCGGCCCTTTAATACGCTGATCGAGGCTAAAAATTATCTCCTGGAGGAAGGGAAAAAGGGCCAATACATCCAGCGCTATAAAGGCTTGGGCGAGATGAACCCGGCCCAGCTCTGGGAGACCACGATGGATCCCAAGGCCCGGCGGTTGTTAAAGGTAGCCATTGAAGACGTCGTCGAGGCCGACGAAATTTTTTCCATCCTGATGGGGGACCAGGTCGAACCCCGCCGCGAATTCATTGAAAAGAACGCCTTGCAGGTGAGGAATTTGGATATTTAAACGATCTTGACTCATTAGGCCAACTCTTCAAGAAGCCCTTCCAAGGCATAAAGGGTTTTTTGGGGGAACCGTTCCAAAGGATAGTAACGGGTAATAATTTTGACGGCCTCTTCATATTTTGTGATGTTTAGGTATCGCAGGAGATAGCGAACATCATTCAAATCCTGGAATTCTTCCCCGATCCGCATCGCCAGACACTTCATGGCCAATAAATAATCAGGCCGCGGCACAAATATTTTTAAATGGCTGAGCTCCAAGAAGGAATCGAATCTTCCCTCATCGCTTAAAAAGCCTTTTACGGCGTCATTGAGCCAATCTTCTTTTATGCCCGCCTGGATGGCTACTCTGGAAGCGGCCTCCCTTATTTTTTTGGAAGGTTGAAAAAAGGCATCCACATCTTTAGTGGAGGGGCGGGCATTGAATACGAGGCACATCACCGCCCCGCCAACCAGAGAAATCTCACCTTCCAAAGATTGTTCTTTCAACTCGTCATTCAAATATCCTAATAATTTCTGAATATCGGCGCTGGAAAGATTCCCCATGTCAAACCCTTTGTCCGACGGTGGCGTCAATGTAAATATTGCGGCAACGAAAAGGAATGGGGGAATGGGTGAGCAGATAGAGGCGCAGCGGCCCTAGGTCAGAACCAAAGGCGGGCTCCTCAAGGGGCCTAATCTCCCTTGTCCAAAATGGGGTAGCCAACCCCTTCCGATGAGCGGCATACTCAACCATGGCCGCCAGGTAATTTTCCCAATAAGGAGGAAGGGAAACGTCCGGGGGTTGAGCAACCATTTGATGAAATTCATCAGCGGTCGCCGCTTGGAATAGATCGTGAATGGCCGCCAGAATATAACTTCGCTCGCGATCCGATTTTAATTTCTTAGCCAACTGCTGGAATTCGTTTGCAGGCCGGGGTAAAAGTTTGGCCAGGATCCATTCCGACATCCCCATATTGGCCTGTTGAGCCCCCCTCCGGATGGCCCTTTTTTGGTCGGCGGAGACCCTTATTTGAAGCTGCGATCTTTTGGCCTTTTCCTTCATGCCTATTAGCATACTCTGCTTGACCGATCATTGTCAATACATATGTATTGAATTAGGCAGAGAGAATCTGCCACGCCCACGCAACTTTTTTTGACTTCGGACGATAAGTAGCGTAGGAGGACACAATTATGGCAGAGACAAAGATTAAACCGGTTGAGAGTTTTGAGTATGGGGGTTGTTCGTATTCAAAAGGACCGGATGGGGCTGTCAAATTCAGCGATGTTTGGGAAGGGGCTTGTGGTGACAAAGCCGTCTCTGCCTACCAGAAAGTTATTGAGGATCAGTTAAAACTGATCGATTTTTTTGAGAAAAACTCCAAGTCCTTGAAGTCGGCAATCAGAAGAGCGGGTGCGCGTTGTGTCGATGTGCCGACCCTATTAGGGAATTTTCCGGTCGATGTGGGAGGGCGGCGCATCCCCGGGGTCTATCGCGTTAAAGGCGTCGAGACGGGGGCTAGCGGTAAAAGATATGAGCTAATACTATTAGATTTCCGGGACAGCCAAAATGCCAGGATCGACGAGATTCAAGTGCGCAAGGTCACCTACTTGAATGAGAAAAGAGCGGACGGTTCGATTTGTAATGCCGGTTTTTGTTCAGAACCTATCATACAAGTCGGCGGGAAAGGGTTTGAGGATTTGACGGACCAGTTACTGTCTCTCGGCCTGGAAGCCTGTTTTGTAGAGTAGTCACTGTTTTTTAGCTAAAATTTCCTCCACAATCACTCTTAACGGAATCCTCCAACGTTTTGCAATCTTGGCACAGGCGGCGTATTCGGGGATTTGTTTGCGGATCTTTAGCTTTGAATCCCAGTCGATCTTCACCGGGATTTAAGCGATATTATGGATGCGCTTCGAAACCGACGCCCTGAATTGTTCTCCGGCTAATCACCCAATCTTAATCGACTTCAAAAATTCCTGAAAGGGTTTGCAGGTAGATTGCGCAGACCTTTGATCACAACAAGACTGAAAGTTGCTTCCCAACCGCTTTGCGGATTTTTGGGTCTTGAATCTCTCCCGCCCATTCTCGCGCCTTTGCCTTACTGAAAGAGGAAGGAAAATCGAGCTCTGGAAAGGCGGCATAGTTTTTCCCTTTTCGGGCGGCCAGATAGAGACAATCAACCAAGGCCTTTTCAGATGCGGCTATCAGAAAGGTTCGACCTTCGTGCCAGTCAAAGCCCTTAAAAAAAGAGGGGGCGATTTGATGGAGTCTGAAAACACCGACGGGGGTGACAATTTTTTTGCTGTGGGCCGTGGTGGCAAGGGTGATGGTTTGGGGAATTTGACCGATGATCCCGTAAATGTGCAGGGCACTGATGAAAGAGACATAACAGAGATGCGATGGCTCCAGAAAGGGGACCAAAAGATAGGGACTAAAACGTTTATCGTGGGTTAAGGCCCAAATCCCTCGCTTGATTTTTTGAATCAGTCTTTTTTGTTCCAGCCTTCCCAGCGTTTGGCTGACGGCCGACAGGGAGACACCGGTTAATGAAGCGATTTCCCGGCTGGTAAAAACCAGACGGTCCAGCTGTTGGATGGCCTGCCAGATATTCATACCAAAATGGCTCCTGCCTTGCGTAAAATAGTCTCCCAGATTTTGGGGTGGTCATAATAGGCGCGATCCTGTTCACTTAAATAAGCGCAAACGGCATTGCGAAACATTTTATAATCGATCGCATTGAGCCTGCATCGGACGGCTTCCCGTTTTTCTTTGGAAAAGGTCTGCGGAATGGCCTCCAACTTTTTTGCCTCCACTTGCGGCTGAAGAATGAAAATATCGAAAATATCCCTTGCCTGGATATCCGGACGCCCCAGGAGGGCCTCGATTTTTTGCATCACGGCCACCGAGGCAGGATAGTGAGAGACAATGAGGGGGGGTTGTTTATAGGAAAACAAAATGGAATGATCGACGGCGTCTTGCCCCGCTCCTTGGTGGAGACTTCTTCTCGAAAACTCAATCTTGGTAAAAAGATCCTCACCGGCGTTGGTGATGAGATGAACCTTAAACCGCTGGACCGTTTCGGTCTGTTTGGCTTTTTGGATATCCGGCGGCCGGATCGATTCAATTTGAAAGGGTTTTAAAATGGTCGACAGTGTCTTTGAGTTCAGGATATCCATGACAATCTTTTTGATTTGATGGAGAGGGATCTGCCGGATATCGAGGTCCATATCTTCAGAATATCGGGGGCTTTGGTAAAAAAAGCGCAAGTTGACCCCCCCCTTGAGGGCATAACTGTCGGGACGGACCCGGCGGGCAAAAAACCGCAAAAAGGCCAGGTGAAATAGCTCACGTTGTTGCAGGGGGCTGTACACGTTATGTACTATAATTTATATTAACATAAATTACAATACATAATTATCAAATGGGTTTGGCGAACTTAGGTAATCTTAATCGACTTCAAAAACTCCTGAAAGGGTTTGTAGTAGGTTTCAAACTGGTCGGCGGGGAAGCTCGCCGTCATGTTGATCGCCAAATTATCCTTCAATAAAGTCACCTGAACCTGCTTGACCATCTGGCCTTCGGGGATGTTGGGCGGGGGCGGCTGGCCTTTTTGCTGGCCCATCATCTTGGCCATCTGGCTCACATCCCACTGGCAGACCATCATCTTGCCGCGCACGCCGCTGACCACAATGTCTTTTTCGTTGGAAATTTTCATGTCCTGAATGCCGCGCTTGAGGATCGACTCCTTGATTTTGCCGAAATAGTCTGCTAGTTCCATCGCTTTCGGCAAAAATTCTTTGGTCAAAATGACGTTCGGTTTGACCCGTTTGTCCGGGGAGGGGAGGGTCAGGGTCAGCATCCCCTGACAGCTCCAGTCCTGGGGGAGGTCGGCGGCAAGACCGGAAAGATCGATTTTTGGCATAACAAAGGCATTACAACACACCCATGAAATCCCGTCAATTCGTAAAAGTTTTATACGAGGACAAAGACCTATTGATCGTCGATAAACCGGTCGGCGTTTTGTCGGAGCCGAAGCACGGCTCGCCGTCGCCCGATTTGGTCCGGATGGTCAAGGGATATCTCGGAAGAAAATACAAAGGCGCAAAGAATTCCTATGTGGCGCTGCTGCACAGGCTGGACAAAGAGACCTCGGGCGCGATCGTCGTGGCCTTATCCAAGGCGGGCGAGGGGCTGGAAAATGATTTTAGAAATCATCGCGTCAACCGGCAATACCTGGCCGTGGTGGAGGGGGCCATTGGGGACCAGAGGGGGCGAATCGATTTTCCGCTGGAAAAAGGGGATTTTAAATTCGGAATAAAGGTTCGTGAGGCCGAAACAGGGGGGAAAAAGGCCCTGACCATTTTTGAAGTCATCGAACGCTATCCCCATGCAACTTTAGTAAGGGTAACGGTGCAGACCGGCCGGACCCATCAGGTTCGCGTTCACTTAAGCGGCATCGGCCATCCCCTGGTGGGGGATAAAATATACGGCGCCGGCCGGATTCCATTTAAAAGACAGGCCCTGCACGCGCAGGTCTTGGGCTTTCGCCACCCGCGGACGGGAAAAAAAATAAGGGTGGAATCCCCCATCCCCGGTGATATAAAAAAATTGATCGATTGGTTAAGAGAAAATGTTTGAAACAACGGCCAAAAAACTTCATCCGCACTTTGATCAAATCCGTCAAATCGGTTCCACCCGCCGATGGCTGCGCTCGGCCCTTTATCATGAATTAAAACCGCTCTTGAACGAGACCTTGAATGTTTGTGAGTTGGGGAACGGAACGGTTGCGCCGGCGGGGCCGAAGGAAAATTACCGAGCCGTCTCTTGGAACGTGGAGAGGGGGATTTTTTTTGAAGGGGTCGCGCATCTTATGAAAACCCATCCGGAGATTGCCGGTGCGGACATTTATTTCGTGCCGGAGACTGATGTGGGAATGGCCCGGTCGCGCAATCGCAATGTTGCCAGGGAATTGGCACAGCGGCTACGGCTCCATTACGCCTTCACCCCCTGTTACGTCAATTTAGACAAGGGGAACGGGCCGGAGGCGGAGCTGGCGGATGGTCACAATGAGGTGGGGATTCACGGCAACGCCTTACTCTCCCGCTGGCCTTTAAAAAATCCCCGTCAGATCATCTTAAAAAACTGCAAGGACAAAATGCGCGGGCGGGAAAAACGGCTAGGTTCCCAGCGGGCCTTGGTTGTGGATGCGATGTTGCCCCGCGGGGCATTGCGCGCGGTCTGCGTTCACCTGGATGCGCACTCGTCGCAAAGACAACGCGTGGGGCAGATGCAAACGATATTGGATTTTTTGGATCGGGAAAATTTTAGCGGCCCCACGCTGATCGGCGGGGATTGGAACACCTCCACCTATTATGCCAACCATGCCCTCCCGGTTTTCTTCAGCTTTTGGCGCAAGGTGGCGATGGGTCCGGCCTACGTAACCAAAACCCATTACCCTCATCCGGAACGCTATTTCGAACGGCGGCTTTTTGAAATGATCGAGGCGCGCGGCTTTGATTACAAAAAATTTAACGCGATGGGGGTGCCGACAATGCACTACCATTTTGGCGACGAGACCAAAAACAAAAACATGCGCGACTGGACGCCGCGGTTTTTTCAAATCTTCGTTGACTGGGCCGTCAAAAAGGCCGGTGGCCGTTCCGGCTTCAAGATCGACTGGTTCGCCGGGGCCAAGCTAAACCCGGTGGCTGAATCTCAAAGAGTGGTCGGCAATCTAATCTTTCAGGGCAAACCGATCTCGGATCACGACGCCATTTTGGTCGATTTTCAACTCCCCTAGAGGGTTCTTCCCTCCCCCAAGAGGTAGGCCATCAAGGGAAGTTGACGACGGCGGATGACGAAAGATTGTCCGCATTGCTGAAGCAATTCTCTTTGTTTTTTGGTCAAATCGCCGCTGGTTTTGAGTTCAAAGCCGCAACCCTCAAAATAAAAATCGATCTCTGACTTGGTTGCCTCGCTGTAAAGATAACCGACCTCCTGGGTATTTTCCCAACGATAGGTTTGGGCCAAAAAGGCGCACTCATCGACCGGAGAGGAAGGGGCGGTTTCGTCATATAGCCGGAGGATGTTGCGGCCGATAGCGCCAAAGACACGGCAGACAAACGGATCCAACGGATAGATTTTTTTAAGTTTGGAGGCGAGAAATTTTTCTTTTTGAATGTCAAATCGAGGGACGACCCGAATGGAAAAGCGATCCTCCTGAATCTCCAAAAGGGATTTGACCGTATTGGCGCTTTGAATATCGGTGCCGGCCTTGAGCGATTCATAACCGACGCGCGAGTTGATCGTTTCGCAGAGTCTTCGAGAGAGCGCGGCCAAACTTCGCTGGGGCGTGCGCATTTTAGACCAGGCCCCCAAAATCCAGTCCACGTAGATTTTCCATACGAGATCATGGATAGATCCCTTTTGATAAAAGAGGCCGGCGGTGTGGGGAATTCCGCCCGTTAGACAGTAGCTATCCCATTGGCGGGACCAATCGACATTTTGTTCATTGAGCCAGAGTTGATTGAGATGTTTCCAATTGAGTCCGCGAAACGGCTTTGTCTCTTGGGGGTGAAAAAAATCCATCAACTCCCTAAAACTCCAGGGCCTGGCAAAGACCGTCTTCCCCTCCCCTTTTCTCCCGGGAAGTCTCTCTCCGCTTTCAATCAGGTAACGGGCCTCGCTCCCCGTGCACCAGATACGGCAGGATTTCAGTTTTCCTTCCGAATAGAGGGAGCGGAGGGCCAGATGCCAATCTGGAACGGATTGAACCTCATCCAAGACGAGGGTGGTCTTCCCCTGAATGAGTTGTTCGAGGTGTTGATAGAGGTCTCTCTTGTCCAGAATGGCCGAGCAGTCGGTAAAGATAACGGTTTCGGAATCGTTGAGGCGGCTTAAAAACAGCTTGAGCGAGGCAGTTTTACCGATTTGGCGGGGCCCGCAAAGGAGGGAAATGGAGCCGAAGGGTGTTTTAAAAATCCTCAATTCAATTGATGATTTTTCGTATACCCCTTCTTTTCCCCAAATATTGGCCGCCTCATTGACCGAAGGATCATCTAATATCTCATTGATATTATTTGATTTTTTTTGATTAATAAAAATCCTCATTACTATTG
>JACQMB010000047.1 GCA_016203765.1 Deltaproteobacteria bacterium | reverse complement strand
CTCGGTGGGTTCCCGCGCTCGGTCGGAACAAGGAACCCAATCCAAAACTTCCTCTCCGGCTGACCCCTGCGGGGCCATCCGGAGAGGGAGGGATTTGAACCCTCGATACACCTTTTGGGCGTATACTGGTTTAGCAAACCAGCGCCTTCAGCCACTCGGCCACCTCTCCAAAATTTTTATTTACTCTACAATGTTATTTTAGAAATGCCAAGAGACGATTGGAGTGCTTTCGGAACCGACACGCTCCCATCCTTCTGCTGAAACTGTTCCAAAATGGCGATCAGGGTGCGGCCGACGGCCAGGCCGGAGCCGTTGAGGGTATGGACGAATTGCGGTTTGCTTGCCCTGAGCGAGCCCCGTCCGGCGGGGCGAGTCGAAGGGCCGCCCCCCTTGGGCCGAAAACGGATCCCCGCGCGCCGGGCCTGAAAGTCTTCACAATTCGAACAGGAAGAAATTTCACGGTAGGCATTTTGTCCGGGAAGCCACACCTCCAAGTCGTAGGTCTTGGCGGCCGCAAAACCGATGTCGGCGGTGCATAAAGTTACCACGCGATAATGAAGCCCCAGCTTTTGCAAAACCTTTTCGGCGTCGGCGGTTAATTTCTCCAACGCCTCATACGATTTTTCCGGCGTGGTGAATTTGACTAGCTCCACTTTATTGAACTGATGCTGGCGAATCAGACCCTTCACATCTTTGCCGTAGGAGCCGGCCTCGGAGCGAAAGCAGGGGGTGTAGGCGGTCAGCGAAATCGGCAAATCCTCTTCTTTCAAAATTTCCCTCCGGTAAAGATTGGTTAAAGGCACCTCAGCGGTTGGCACTAAATAACGGCCATCGGTGGTTTTAAAAAGATCCCCCTCGAACTTGGGCAGCTGGCCGGTTCCGGTCAGGGCATCGGCATTCACCATGAAGGGGGGCAAAACTTCGGTGTAGCCGTGTTCTTTCGTGTGCAGGTCGAGCATGAAGTTGATCAGCGCCCGTTCCAGGGAGGCGCCCGCCCCGGTCAGGACGGCAAAGCGGGCGCCGGCAATTTTGGCCGCCCGTTCAAAATTCAGAATCCCCAGGGCCTCGCCGAGGGCAACATGATCCTTGGCTTGAAAAACGAACTTGGGTTTCTCCCCCCACACCCGTTCCACGCGGTTATCTTCGGAGGATTTTCCCTTCGGCACGCTGGCGTGCGGCGTGTTGGGCCGGAAAAGTTGGGAAGTGTTCAGTTCCGCTTCCACCTCCTGCTGTTCGGCCTTCAGCGTCTTGATTCTTTCGGCCACCTTCTGCATCTCGCCCAGCAGTTTGTCCGCGCTCTTCCCCTCTTTTTTCAGCCGGGCAATTTCCCGCGAGGCCTCATTCTGCCTAGCCCGCAGTTGGTCAAACTCTTTTTGGAGGGTTTTGCGTCTCTGTTCCAGCCGCTCAAATTGTTTGTCCGTGGGCATAACAGCGGGCCTCTCTACCCCAGCAAAAATTCTTCCGCGTTTTTTCTTGAAATAAAAACCGCCGGCCTTGCCCGGGGAAAGGCCTCATAAAACTCTTCCAGGGCGCGTTTGTGTCTCTCTTGCATTTCCTCCCAACTGACCTGATAGGGGACGATTTCCCCGGAATCATGAACCACGAGGTCCACCTCCCCCTTTTGCCGCCAATAAAAAACCTCCCGTTGGTTTTTTCTCAAGTGATGAAAGACGGCCGTTTCCAATTTTTTCCCCTTATCAAATCCCGTCCTCGTGGCAATGGCATTTCGAAGCCCCAAATCCACGGGGTAAAATTTCCGGTTCCGGGCCGTTCTCTGTCTTTCGGAAAACGTAAAATAGGGGCAGGGCAAAATCAGGTAGGCCTTTTCACACGCGGACAAATAGACACCCGCGGTGTCCGTTGTCACCCCCAGCATTCCGGCCAGACTCCTTTGGCTTATTTCGGAACCGCAGGCCTCAAAAACCGCCTTGACCAGCCTGGTCAGCGCGGCCGAGTTTCTGACGGAGACGTGGCGCCGGACGTCCCTTTCGATGATGTCCGTAAAATATTCTCTTAATAACTCCTGCGGTTTTGAGTCTAGGAGAGCTCTGGGAAATCCCCCCTCATCCAAAAAATTCTCCAGCGAGTTTTGAGGTTTTACGGTTTTGTATTCTTTAAAATCAAAAGGGAACATCTCCAGGGTTCGATGGCGGCCGGTTAAAGTCGTTGCCAGTTCCCCGGAGAGTAAAGTGGCATTGGAGCCGGTAATCACAAAAACATCCCTGCCAGGCCGCTCCAGTTTCATGTGAAACCATTTTTGCCAGTTTTTAACCTCCTGGATCTCATCCAGGAAAAAATAATACGGGCGGTTCGCTTCCTGTTTTTCCTTGACCATTTCAACAATTCTGTCCAACAGCTTATAGTCCAGGTCTTCGCTTAAGCGGGGGTCTTCAAAATTGATGAAGGCGCATTGCGCGGGTTCCAGGCGTTTTTGCTCCATGATTTGACCCAGCAGTGTTGATTTTCCACAGCGGCGCACGCCCTGAATCACCAGAACCAAATCGGGGGATAAAGGGGGCCCTTGCTCCGTGAGCAGGCGGCGCAAAATGGTGCGGGGGGGCCTTTTATCCCAATAACTCCAATGATTTAGAATATGGGTCAGTATCGAATTATCCAGCATAATCAAAAGGTTATCAGAATTTAGCAAAAGTGTCGAGTTTTGTCGACGGGTTTTTAGAGGGCTATTTCTTCAACTCGTCATCAATGACTTCTTTGAACTTGGAAAAGGGCTGGGCGCCGGAGATCAGGATGCCGTTGACGAAGAAGCCCGGCGTGCCGGTGACGCCGGCCTTGGAGCCTTCGTCCAGGTCTTGTTGCACCTCCTCGGCGTATTTTCGGGAATCGAGGCATTGGTTGAAACTTTTGGAATCGAGCCCCGCCTCTTTGGCATATTTTTTGAGATGGTCGGGTTTTAGGGACTGTTGGTTGTCGAAAAGCGTTCTAAAATATTTCCAGCCCTGGTCGGCGTTCTGCTCAAAGGCGCATTGGGAGGCGATGCCGGCCGCCTGGGCGTCCTGGTGAAAGCCCAGCGGAAAATCGCGGTAGCAATAGCGCACGTCTTTTTTGTAAGTCTCCAGGACCTGATCAATCGCCGCGCGGGCCCGGCCGCAGAAGGGGCACTGAAAATCGGTAAATTCAATCAGGGTCACCGCGGCCCCCTCCGGTCCGAGACAGGGGTCTTCCGGCCCAACCGCAACCTTCACCCGCTCTACCGGCGGTTTTTCCAGTTTGATCTCCACCGTGTGTTTTTGCTGAAGCCCCGCCAAAAATTGCTGTTGCTGGGCGCCTTCCCGGTTTCTCTTTAAGACGGAGACGATTTGCACCCTGGCCTCTTCAAAAGTTCCGCCAAAGCGTTCCTTGTTAGCGTCGTAGATGGCCTTGATTTCGGCCTCCGAAGGTTCGGGGACCGCGGCTCCGATTTCTTGCTTGAGGAGTTGGTCCACGGTCACGTTTTTCTCGGCGGCTGCCTCCTCCAAAAGTTTCTGCTCGATAATCGTATCGAGGGCCCGGCGGCGCAGGCTGTAAATTTGTTCGGCCACCTTGCCCCCGAAGGCCCGGTCCACCTCTTCCATGTAGACCGGCTTGCCGTCGATGGTGGCGGCCACGTTGGAGGTGCTATTGCAACTGAAACAAAGAACCAGGCCGAAGAGGATAAAGAGTAATTTTGAAAAGCGCATAATTCCCATTTAAAAAAAGCACCCTCTCATATTAAATATCGTAATACAAGCTGAATTCATACGGGACCGGCCGCAGTCTCACCGGTGCGACCTCGTTTTCCATTTTGTACTCGATCCAGGTCCTGAGCACGTCTTCGGTGAAGACCTCTCCCTTGAGCAAAAACTGGTGGTCTTTTTCCAGATGGCCAATCGCCTCTTCCAGGGAGCCCGGCACCACCGGCACGGTCTTCGCCTCTTCAGCCGAGAGTTGGTAGGTGTTTTTTTCCAAGGGGAGACCCGGATCGATCTTGTTTTGCACCCCGTCGAGGCCGGCCATCAGCATGGCGGCGAAGGCCAGGTAGGGGTTGCAGGAGGAATCGGGGGTACGGAATTCAATCCGCCGGGCCTTCGGATTGTTCGAATAGAGTGGAATCCGAACGGCCGCCGAGCGGTTCCTGCTCGAATAAGCCAAATTCACGGGCGCCTCAAAACCGGGGACCAGACGGCGGTAAGAATTGGTCGTGGGATTGGAGAGGGCCAGCAGGGCCGGGGCGTGCTTCAAAATGCCGCCGATGAAATAAAGCCCCGTTTTGGAAAGGCCGCCGTATTCCTCGCCCACAAAAAGGTTTTGTTCTCCCTTCCAGATGCTGATGTGGGTGTGCATGCCGGAGCCGTTGTCGTTGAACAAAGGCTTGGGCATGAAAGTAGCGGTCTTGTTGTTCCTTTTGGCCACGTTTTTGACGATGTATTTGAACCACATCAGGTTGTCGGCCATTTTGGTCATCGGGGCGAAGCGCATGTCGATTTCACATTGACCGGCGGTGGCCACCTCATGGTGCTGACATTCCACCTTAATCCCCATCTGCTCCATAAGCAGAACCATTTCGGTCCGGACATCCTGAAGGGAATCGAGCGGCGGGACCGGGAAATAGCCTTCTTTGTAACGGGGTTTGTAGCCCAGGTTGGGGCCTTCCTCCTTGCCGGTGTTCCAATGGCCTTCCTGCGAATCGATAAAATAAAAACCGTGATTCACGTCGGTGTCGTATTGGATGTTGTCGAAGACAAAAAACTCGGCCTCGGGGCCGTAATAAGCAGTGTCCCCCAGACCGGTTTCCTTCAAATAATTTTCCGCCTTTTGGGCGATGTAGCGCGGGTCTTTGGCGTAGTGTTCGCGGGTCACCGGGTCGATGATGTTGCAGATCATATTCAGCGTTTTTTCCAGGTAGAAGGGATCCATCACCGCGGTCCTGGGGTCCGGCTTGATCAGCATGTCGGAAATGTGAATCGGCATCCAGCCTCTCAAGGAAGAGCCGTCAAAACCGAAACCTTCTTCAAAGGAACTCTCGGTCAGCTCGGCTACCGGCACCGAGAAGTGGTGCCAGATCCCGACAAAGTCGATGAACTTGAAATCGACCATCTTGGGCCCCTGTTCCTTGACCATGCTTAAGACGTTTTTTGGGGACATGGATTTGCTCCTCCTTTTGGGTTGTTTTGATTTTTTACCCGGCTGACGTTTACGATGGGACCTCCTCATAGCTCATCCTTAACCGTTGTCCATGGTTTTTTGCCACGCGATTGTTTTTTTCAGCCCCGCGGCGAGGGCAGTTTGGGGTTGCCAACCCAGGATGTTTCGGGCGCGGGAGTTATCCACAATGCTTTGAAAAATTTCGCCGGGCCGTTTGGGGGCATAGCGGGGTTTTAAACCGGCCGCCAGTTCCTGTTGCAAAAGTTCCAGGAGCTGTTGAATGGTGGTTCCCCGCCCCGTCCCGATATTGACGACGGCATTGCCGTTGCTTGTCAAGGCCATGAGATTGGCCCGGGCCACATCTTCAACATAGACAAAATCCCTTCGCTGGCCTCCGTCGCCGTAGATGGTCGGGGTTTTTCCGTTCAAGAGGGAGCCGATGAAGATGGCGACAACACCGGCCTCCGACTCCGGAATTTGCCTCGGCCCGTAAACATTGGCGTAGCGGAGGATGGTATATTGCAAGCCATAGCTTCGGGCGTAAAAGCCGATATATTGTTCCAGACAGAATTTGGAAACGCCGTAGGGGCTGGCCGGATGAATGGGGGATTCTTCCGCGGCCCCTTGGTCGGGCGTCTCGCCGTAGAGGGCGCCGCCGGTGGCGGCAAAGATCCATTTTCGCACCCCGTATTTTCGGGAAAGTTCCAACAGTTGAACGCCGCCCAAAATGTTTGTTCTTGCGTCTTCTACCGGGCGGGCCACCGAGAAGCGGACGTCAATTTGGGCCGCGTGGTGATTCACGACCGTCGGCCGTTCTTTTTGAAAAATTTTTTCCATGGCGGCGGCGTCGCCGATATCGGCGCGATAAAATTCGGCCTGGGCCGGGAGATTCTCCTTTTTGCCGGTAGACAAATTATCGACAATCGCCACGGCATGGCCCGCCTCCAGATAGGCCTCGGCGACGTGGGAGCCGATAAAACCGGCCCCTCCGGTCAGCAGGATTTTCTGTTTGGTCTTGGGGGCGCCCATCCGTTATAATGGCATATAAGTTCTTTATGACGAACAGCAAGGAAGAATTTCAGGACGCCTATCATTTCAAGTACAACCGCCTGATCGCCGAGGGGGGGATGGGCAATATCTATGAGG
>JACQMB010000046.1 GCA_016203765.1 Deltaproteobacteria bacterium | reverse complement strand
CCCTCTCCTTAAAAGGGAGATGCTCTACCTGCTGAGCTAGCGCCTCCCGCAATTTTCACTTTAAAACGGTTGCGGATGCTATATAAGGGTATCTGGGGTGTCAACCACTGACACGCCGCGACCATGTTCAGACTCTGGATTAAAAGCCTTCTCTTCGGGGGCGGATTGCCCGTCACCTTGTTCGTCTTGTTTTGCGCCTTTTGGGTGTTGCGCGGCCGGCGGCGGCGGGCGGCCCGGATCGCCGGGGCGGGATTATTCGTTATCAGTGTGATGACCTGGCCCGGCGTCGCCGATATTTTGGCCAAACCCCTTTTCTATTGGGCGGAAAAGCTGGACCGGTCGACCGCCTGCCTGGCCGATCCGACCTGCACCGCGCAGGTTATTGTTGTCCCCTCGGAAGGAATCCACCCCAGCGGCTACCTTTCGGAAGTGACTTGGCTCCGCCTGCAAAAAGGAATCTCTCTCTGGAAAGAAGGGAAGGCCCCCCTGCTTCTGCTCAGCGCCGGCAAGGGAAGTCCCGAGCAGAGGCGTTCGGGGGCCGAATGGATGGCCGACGCGGCGATGGAAATGGGCGTTCCACGGGAGGTCATCCTGCTTGAAAAAGTTGCCAGGAGTACGCATGACAATGCCGTTTTTTCCTATAATCTTCTCAAGGCGCAGGGGTTGACCAAAGTCTTTCTGGTCACCACCCCGCTCCATCTGGTGCGCACCGACGCTACCTTTCGCCAGGCCGGCTTTGAAACCATCCCTGTCAGGGCCTATTCCCCCTCCAGCTTCATTCTCAGTTTGGATTATCCCTCCTGGGAAAACGCCGGCGGCATCTATCGCGGCCTGAACGAATATTGCGGACTGCTCGTTTATAAAATCCTGGGATGGCTTTGATCATGGATCGGACCGGACTGAATGTCCTGGTCATTTTTGATTCCGCCGGCACCCCGCCCGCCGACCAGAATTTCAAAAAGGCCATGGAAGAGGAGGAAGACTGGAAGACCGAAAATCACGTCTGCGCGGCGCTGAAGGCATTGGGGCACCGCGTCCGGACGCTGGGGGTTTTTGACGATATCCAGCTCATCCTCAAGGCGGCGGCGAAGGAAAAACCGGACATCCTCTTCAACCTCACCGAACATTTTCACGACCGCTCGTATTATGACCGGAATGTCGCGGGACTTTTCGAGCTTCTGCAAATCCCCTACACCGGCAGCGGGCCCGCCGGCCTGATGCTCTGCCGCAACAAGGGGATCGCCAAAAAGATATTGTGCCACCATCACATCCAAACTCCCCTCTTTCGCGTCTATCCGAAAGGACACCCCATCGCCCCTCCCCCAAATCTATAATATCCGATTCTGGTTAATCCCCTGCGGGAGGAGGCCTCCTTCGGCATCTCGCAAAATTCGCTGGTCGATCGGGAGGCCGCCCTCGTCGAGCGGGTCCGATTTATCCACGACACGTTCAAACAGGACGCCATCGCGGAGGAATATGTCGAGGGCCGCGAACTGTATGTCAGTATTTTGGGCAACCGGCGCCTGCGGGCCTTTCCGGTTCGGGAAATGGTTTTTGAAAATATTCCGGAGGCCGACCGAAAATTCGCCACCTTCAAGGCCAAGTGGGATGAAAAATACCGCCGGCGCTGGGGGATCAAAAATCGGTTTGCCGCTTTAAAACCCGAACTGGAGAAAAAAATCCAGGCGATTTGTAAAAAAGTCTATCGCCTTTTGTCTATCCAGGGTTACGGCCGCGTCGATTTACGCCTGACCCCCGCCGACGACATCGTCGTTTTGGAGGCCAACCCCAACCCCTTTATCGCCAAGGACGAGGATTTTGCCCGCTCGGCCCGCAAGGGGGGGATGGAATATAACCGCTTGATTCAAAAAATTTTACAGCTAGGATTCCACCCGCGATGACGATCAGCGTGATCATCCCGACTTTTAACCGCGCCGGTTTTCTGCGGGAGGCCCTCGCCTCAGTGGCCGCGCAAACTTTAAAGCCGATGGAAACGATCGTGGCCGACGACGGCTCCACGGATAAAACGGCCGAAATCTGCCGGCGTAATTTTTCGAATGTCCGCTATTTTTATCAGCCCAACCAAGGGGTGGCGGCCGCCAGAAACTTGGGAATTCAACACGCGAAGGGAGAGTGGATCGCCTTTTTGGACGCCGATGATCTTTGGGAGAGGGAAAAATTGGCCATACAGACGGAATTTATCCGAAAAAATCATACCGCGCGGGTGGTCCAGACCGAAGAAGTCTGGCTACGTAAGGGCCGGCGCGTCAATCCCGGCAAGAGGCACAAGAAAAAATCGGGCTGGATATTCGAGGATTGCCTCCCGTTGTGCATTGTCTCCCCCTCGGCGGTGATGATCCACCGGGAGGTTTTCGCGGCCGCGGGCCCCTTTGACGAAAATTTTGTGCTTTGCGAGGACTATGAAATGTGGCTCCGCGTTTCCCTCCGCACTCCGATCCATTGCCTGCCCGAAAAACTGACGATCAAACGAAACGGCCACGAAGGCCAACTTTCCGCCAAATGGGGGCAGGATGCCTGGCGAGTGAAGGCCCTGGTGAAAATTTTAAAAGATCCCAAGCTCAACGAAGATCAGCGCCGGTTGGTTCGTTTGAATATCGGGCGCCGCAGTCGAATCCTGGCCAAGGGCTACGCCAAGCATGGCCGGCTTTCGGAAGCGAAACATTTTGAGAATTTGGCGGGGATGACAAGCGAATCAATAATCGTTTAGGTCGGCGGCTTATTCTGCCTCTCCAGAGTGTTGAGATTCGAGGGTAGGCCGCTAACCCTTTCGGGTACGCATTCTCTCATGCCATTCGCCGTTAAGATTCGTACGGTCCTAACAACCTGGCTCCGGAGATTTGGCGCCATCCCCCTGTCCGGCAACTTCTGCTTGGACCGGATTCGCCCAAACTTTTGCTACCTTCCTCTCCTGAGATTTCCATTCGGCTTTTAGGGTTTTTTTCAGGGCTTGAGTCCGGCCGTCTCCGGCTTGTCCGCCTCTTGCACCCTTTAGTTCGAAGACCATTCCCTAGCTATGGGAATGGCCTCCTATTATTTGGATCTTAGAGACTTGCTCTCACCTTGAATAGCCCCCCTTCTTTTGGAAGGAAAACTCCCCTTTGAGCCTTTTTTTCCGCCAACCCCTTTCCTTTAAGGAAAAAATTCATTCCTGGCACCGGCCGCCCGAAATTTCAGGCGATATTTCTATCCCTTGAAATTTTGTTTGGAACTTTTCTTTTCCAGCCTTGCGTAGGAGGAGGGATCAGGTCGGAAGCTGCCACCCCTAAACGATTATTGATTTACTTGTCAACGAACTCTTGGATGCATGGGGATTTCTATCAAATATTTTTATGCCGGCAATATGTTTTTGCAGAGGCTCGTTTAACTGCTGGCAGGACAAGGGAAAAAACTTCTAAAAAGTTATCCACAGGGATGGGCTTTTGGTGAGATGGTGAGAGGCGCCCTGTTAACTATTTGAAAAATAAAGAAATGAAGGAAAATGTCCCGTCGAGGGCCAAGGCCAGAAACTTCATCCCGGCCGCAAACCCGGTAAAATAGCCAAATATCCGATGTTTAGCCCTCACACTATAGTTATCGGCAATTTCCTTTAAAAGTTGCGTGCCAAGGCATAGAGGGTGTATAAGCGGTTTGCAATGCGAAAATTAAAATGGGTTATCATCGGCTTGGCCGGATTTTTGATATTGACCGTTGCCCTCGCCTTTTTCAGCCGGCCGTTCCTTACCCGTTTCGCTTTAAAAAAGGCCGGCGAGGCGGTCGGGGCGCCGGTTACCCTTTCGCGGGCCGAACTCAACCTGCTGGCCGGCGGTCTCGTCATCCATGACCTCAAGGTCGGGGATTTTTTAACGGTTAAAAAAATAACCGTCTGGGTTCCCCCCCTCCCCCTCCTCAAGGGGGAAAAATCGACGCTCACCCTCACCCTGAAAAAGCCGGTCCTGAATTTCCGCCGGAAAGATCTCGATTTGTTGAAGCCGGGCGAGGGCGAATCGCCCGTCGTCATTCAAAAAATCGCCATTGAAAACGGCTCACTCATTTATAACGACCGGTCGGCCGGAAAAACAACTACCCTCACCAAAATCGACATGGAGATAACACCAAGCGGTTTTGCGCTGACCGCCCGCATCGATGGGGAGGCCCCTTTCCGGATCGAGGGAAAGGGAAATCTTTTCGACAAAAAAACCTCTTTTGAAGCCGAGGTCTCGCTCAAAAACCTCCCCCTCCCCCCGTTTGAACCCTATTACGACGATGCCGACAATAAATTTAAAATCACCCGGGGGGCCGCCAGCCTCACCACTCAAGCCCAGTGCAAGCAAAACAGGCTTTCCGCCCCGGTCCATGCCGTCATTCAAAATCTGGAGCTCCAGCCCAAACGTCCGATGTTATTCGGCGCCGCGGCCGAGCGGGTCGTGGAAAAACTGAAGGACAAGGAGGGAAACCTCGAGCTCGATTTTCTGATCAGCGGGGATATCAAAAACCCGCAGTTTAACCTTTTGACGGACCTGCATCGGGCCATTGCCAAGGCCACCGCCTCCATCCTTGCGGAAGAGATCCCCAAGGCGGTGGAGGCCCTTCCCCAGGAAATCAAACAGGGAATGGAAGAAGGAATAGAAAAACTAAAGGGAATTTTTGGCCAATAAAATGGGTTCCAACGTGCCTGCTTCCTTCAAATAGGCCATGGCTTCGGCGGCCGCGCGGGCCGCGCGGATATTGACAAAATAGGGGATTCCCTTTTCCAGGGCGGTGCGCCGAATCAGGTAGGAATCGGCGATCTGCTGTCTTTCCAAAGTGGTATTGATGACCAAGCCGACGCCGCCTTTTTCCAAGGCCTCGCCGATATGGGGCGGGCCCTCCAAGACTTTGTTGATCCGTTCCGAATCGATCCCCTCTTTTTTGAGAAAAAGATGGGTCCCGCCGGTCGTCAAAAGTTTATAACCCATTTGACTCAACTCTCTGGCCACGCTCAAGGCGTGCGGTTTATCTCCGTCGTGCACGCTCAAAAAAACCGTCGCGGGGGGCCGCGGCAGGGCCTGGCCAGCCGCCAACTGCGCCTTGGCAAAGGCCTCGGCAAAAGTCTTCCCCCTTCCCATCACCTCGCCGATGGAGCACATCTCGGTGGTCAAAATGGTGTCGACGTTGGGGAATTTGATAAAGGGAAAGACGGGGGTTTTGACGGAATAGATGTTGTCATTGCGAACCCCGCGAAGCGGGGTGAAGCAATCCAGATGGTAGCTGGATTGCTTCGCTTCGCTCGCAATGACATCCACCGCGACCTTGGCCCAAGGAATACCGGTAGCCTTCGAGACAAACGGGACGGTCCGCGAGGCGCGGGGATTTACTTCCAACACGTAAACAACCCCCTCCTGCACCGCAAACTGGACATTCATCATCCCCTTTATCTGCAAAGCCCGCCCCAAGGCAATCGTCTGTTCCTCGATCTTCCGGATAATCTCCGGCCCCAGCAGCCGGGCCGGCAGACAACAGGAGCTGTCTCCCGAATGGACACCCGCCTCCTCGATATGCTCCATCACGCCGGCAATCACTATTTCCCGGCCATCCCCAATCGCATCCACATCCATTTCGACAGCGTCTTTTAAAAAATGTTCAATTAAAACAGGATGTTCCTCAGAAACATAAAAGGCTTCCTTTAAGGCTTCCTCCAGGTGTTTGGCGTCGTGCACGACCACCATCGCCCTCCCGCCCAAGACGTAGGAGGGGCGCAGTAACAACGGAAAACCGATCTGAAAGGCCATCGCTTTGGCCTCTTCCATATTGTGGGCCAAGGCATTGGCCGGTTGTTTCAGCTTGAGTTCATCCAATAACGCTTTAAACTTTTCCCGGTCCTCGGCCCGGTCGATGTCTTCACCGGCCGTCCCCAAAATTTTAAAACCGGCCTGTTGAATGCCCAAGGCCAGTTTCAACGGCGTCTGTCCGCCGAATTGCAGGACCACCCCGTCCGGCTTTTCCTTTTCCAAAATAGAAAGCACATCCTCCAGGGTCAGCGGCTCAAAGTAGAGGCGATCCGAGATGTCGTAATCGGTGGAGACCGTCTCTGGATTGCAGTTGACCATGATCGTCTCAAAACCGGCCTCGCGAAAGGCCATACAGGCGTGGACGCACGCGTAGTCAAACTCAATCCCCTGCCCGATCCGGTTGGGGCCGGAACCCAGGATCACTACCTTTTTGTTTTGGGTCGGCGGAAATTCGTCTTCGTTCTCATAGGTGGAATAGAGATACGGGGTGTGGGCCGCGAACTCCGCGGCGCAGGTATCGACGGTTTTATAGACGGGGCGGATTTTTTCCCTGGCGCGGCGCCGGCGGACATCTCCATCCGAACATTCCAAAAAGAGGGCCAGCCGTTTGTCCGAAAAACCGTCGGCCTTCAAGCTCCACAACTCGTTGCGAGACAAATCGGGCAATTTTCGGCCTTTCAATTCCCTTTCGGCATTTACAATCTCCCGAATCTGATTTAAAAACCACCGGTCAATCTTTGTGATTTTATAAATTTCCTCTATCGATACTCCCATCCACAAAGCCTCGGCTATCTCCCACGACCAGTTGGCCCGAGGCCTTTGCAGAAGGTCTTTAGTCCGTAGTCCGTGGTCCGTAGTCCGTGGTCCGTAGTTCCTCACTTCCAACGACCGTATCGCCTTTTGAAACGACTCCCTGAACGTACGCCCGATCGCCATCACCTCGCCCACCGATTTCATCTGGGTGGTCAGGGTATCGGGTGTCTTGGGAAATTTTTCAAAATCGAAGCGCGGCACCTTGGTCACCACGTAATCGATGGAAGGTTCAAACGACGCGGGGGTTTTTTGGGTGATGTCGTTGGGGAGTTCGTCCAACGCATAGCCCACCGCCAGCTTGGCCGCGATCTTGGCGATGGGAAAGCCGGTCGCCTTGGAGGCCAGCGCGGAAGATCGGGAAACCCGCGGGTTGATTTCAATCATCACCTGCTCGCCCGTTTCGGGATGGACGGCAAACTGGATGTTACAGCCGCCGGTGTCCACGCCGATCGCCCGGATCGCCTTGATTGCGCTGTCGCGCATCGTTTGATATTCCTTGTCGGTCAAAGTCTGGACCGGGGCCACGGTGATACTATCGCCGGTGTGGACCCCCATCGGGTCCATGTTTTCGATCGAACAGATAATCACAACATTATCTTTGCAATCGCGCATCACCTCCAGTTCAAATTCTTTCCATCCCAAGACCGATTGTTCGATTAAAATTTGCTTGATGGGACTTAAAGAGAGCCCCCACTGGACGTAGTATTCAAACTCATAAGGGTTGTGAACGATGTTCCCCCCCGCCCCGCCCAGCGTAAAGGCGGGACGAATCACGCAGGGAAACCCTATTTCCCGGATAACGGCGCGGGCTTCTTCCAACGAATGGGCCAGGCCGCTTGGCGGAACTTTCAGCCCGATGCCGGTCATGCATTCTTTAAAGGCCTTCCGGTCCTCGGCGCGATGGATTGCCTCCGCGGAGGCGCCGATGAGCCTCACTCCAAATTTTTTCAAAATCCCTTTTTGATGGAGTTCCATCGCCAAATTGAGGGCGGTCTGTCCTCCCACGGTGGGAAGCAGAGCGTCTGGTTTTTCCTTTTCAATAATTTTAGCCAGAAAATCGAAAGTGAGCGGCTCAATATAAGTGGCGTCGGCAAATTCCGGATCGGTCATGATCGTGGCCGGGTTGGAATTGACCAAAACGGTTTGAAACCCCTCCTGCTTGAGGGCCTTCAACGCCTGCGTTCCCGAATAGTCGAACTCACAGGCCTGCCCGATCTGGATGGGTCCGGAGCCGATGACGAGGATTTTATGGATGTCGGTGCGTTTGGGCATAAGAGCGGACCGTGGACCGTGGACCGTGGACCAGGGACCTTGTAAATTCATTAAAGAAATTTTTGGCGTCGTGGGGACCAGGGCTGGCCTCCGGGTGATATTGAATGGACAAAATCGGACGCCGCTTGTGCCGAAAGGCCTCAACTGTTTGGTCGTTTAAATTAACCTGGGTCATTTCCATGTCGCTGGTTAAAGTTTTGGGATCGACGGCAAAACCGTGGTTTTGGGAGGTGATCAAAACTTTTCCGCTTTCCAAATCTTTGACCGGCTGGTTGGCCCCCCGATGGCCGAACTTCAATTTAAAAGTTTTGGCCCCCAAGGCCAGCGCCAGCAGTTGATGTCCCAGACAAATGCCCAGAATCGGAATCTGCCCAATCAACGGTTTGAAGTTTTCGATGATCTCCAGACAGGCGGCCGGATCGCCGGGGCCGTTGGAGAGCAGTATCCCGTCCGGTTTTTCGCTTAAAATATCTTTGGGAGGGGTCAACGCCGGAACCACCAGAACTTCACAACCCCTCTGGGTCAGCTCCCGAACGATGTTTTGTTTAATGCCAAAGTCATAGGCGGCCACGCGGAATTTTTTGATGGAGGCCGCCTTGACCAAATAAGGCTTGTCACAAGTCACCTCTCCCACCAGATTTCTCCCCTCCATCTTTTCCAGCCCCGCCGCCCGTTTTTTCAATTTTTCCAAATCGGTGGCCTGCGCGGTCAAAATCCCCGGCTGGGCCCCCCGTTCCCGGATATGCCGGACGATTTCGCGCGTCGGCAGGCCCTCGACCGCCACGATTTTGTTTTTTTGCAGATATTCGGCCAGGGTCTGGCTGGAACGCCAATTGCTGGGGGTTTTACAATATTCTTTGACAATCAATCCCGCGACTTGCGGCCGCTTCGATTCAACGTCTTCCGGATTGACGCCGGTGTTCCCGATCATCGGGTAGGTTAAAATAACAATTTGTCGGCAATAAGAAGGATCGGTCAGTATCTCCTGATAACCGGTCATCGAGGTATTGAAAACCACCTCACCGGCAGTTTCCCCCTCAAAACCAAATGATTGTCCCCGATAAACCGTTCCGTCGGAAAGAACGAGGCAGGCTTTTGTCATTAAAGGGGCTGGCTATTATAAGCACGGCTAAATTGCAACCGGGTAATTTTTATGCTGTACAAAAAATATCACTTTATGATACTTTCCACATAGCATGAATATCGTTGAAAAAATCCTCAATCTTGCCCCCTCCCTGCGGGGTGTCTTTACCTACACCGACCTGTTTCATCTCATGGGAGCCCGTACGGAACTCAAAACAAACCGGATGATTCGGCGTCTGGTACAAGACGGCACCCTTTTCAAAATCAAACGGGGCTTCTACACGACCAAAAATCCCGATCTTTGGGTCTTGGCCTGCCGGATCCGGGAAAAATCATACATCTCCATGGATTCTGTTTTGTCCAGGAACGGTCTGATCGGGACGGTCCCCCAACGCGGGGTTTCGGCGATCTATTCGGGACAAGGAAGACGAATTGTCAAAACACCCTTCGGAACGATTTTTTATTATTCTATCCGGGAACAATTGATATTTGGTGTTAGCCGCGCGGAGGGGGGCATCCGCATGGCCGACAGCGAAAAGGCCTATCTCGATATTCTCTATTATTATTTGCGGGGAGTCCGCTTTGTTATCAACCCGCTGCAAGAGGTCCTGACGGAAAAGCTGGACCGGAAAAAACTGGCCGGGTACCTGAAACACTATCGTAATCCAAAGTTTGTAAAATTTGTGAAAGGAGTTCTCCATGAATAAGACAGAGGAATTGATTACAAAGATACTCACAACACTATCGGCCAAATTCAGGAAAAATCTGATTTTGAAAGGAGGTATTTTGATGCGGCTTTACCAAAGTCCCCGCTACACAAAGGACATTGATTTCGTCTTGATCACACGGGAATCCAGAAAAAAATGGGCTCCCCTGCTAGTACAAGCCCTGGAAGGGATTGACGGGGTCAAAGTGGGGAAAGTTCAATTACACTCAAGAGGTATCTGGCTGGATGTGATCGCTGAAGCAGAAAAAACAGGATGTCTGGTGGAAGTCAGCTTTCTCCCTTTCACCCAGCTTCCACCCGAGACACTCTCCACGGCTTACCTCGCCCGACAATACAATGTTGCGGCTTGTCTGGTTTCGGCCATGGCCCTTCCAGAAGCCTATGCCAATAAGATTGCCGCCGCTTTGGAACGGGCAGTGGGACGCGACTTTTATGATTTAAGCCAGATGGAAGAGATGGGAACTTTTGATATCAACACGCTCAAAACGCGACTTTCAAAACTCTCCGTTGAACGCGCCCGGCCCAAGGCCGTGACGTTTCCGGAAGCCGCACAATTGTTGCGCAAGAGACTCCAAGCCCTGTCCCAGGAATCCATCGAAAAGGAATTGAATCCCCTTTTGCCTCCGGAATATCAGCCGGGCGTTTTAAGAGTGATTCAAGCCTCGGTCGGAAGGCTGATCCAGAGACTGGAGCAGTTATGTTAACGCATTATGCCTCCCCCGTTCCGGCTCGGGGAGACTTTTGTACGGTGACAATAAGTGCCACCGTGTTTCCTTGGTTGCCTCTTTTGCCACCGGCGGATTTCTAATACAAGAGGGGGAAAAGACAACAAACGACTATGCTAGAGGGTCAGGGAACTCGATTTGACAGGCTTATTTTCCAACCACTCCCATTCGCTGCCGCGGTGGATGAGGCAGAAGGAGTGGTTGAGGGCGACCGAGGAGACCGCTTGCGCGGGGCAGTCGATCAGGGAATAGGCGCACAGCGAGACGACCGGCCGGCGGCCGAAGCGCTTGGGGAACGCCTCTTCATAAAGGAAAAAATCCTTCCAATAGGAAGACGAACGGTGGGGGGAGTGGGTCAGTATTTTCAACGACTGGAAGCCGGCGGAGAGCGTTTCATCCAGAAGCTGGCGGGCCCGCTTCAATAATTCCTGAATGGAAACCTCCAGGCCGTACCACCTATCCCAGGGCATCAGGATCAGGCGCCTTCTTCTCAAATGGGCCTCCACGGAACTTCCCCATTGGGTTTCCAGGGCCTCCTTACCCCTCGCAAAGGAATAGTTTGGGGGGAGTATCCAGAGGAGGCGTTCCTGACCCCCCTTTTCCAAACCGGTTTGCAAATAGGGGCCAGCGATCGCGAGAAATTCCTCTTCCGTGGTGTAGAAAAAACAGGCGTGCGTCTCTTTCTCTATGGAATCCAGCCAGTTCGGTCTGTTTGCTAAAAGTTCCATGACTTGAATTGTGTTGGAAATTAACATTGTTAAAGTGAAAAGGCAAATAAATATATGTGCTTATTTGTCAGGTAGATAGAGAAACACTTTAATGTATGCTTTAAGTTTTATCGAACTTTGCCTTTAAACATATGGTTGTTTAAAGTGAATAAATAAGGGGAATTTTTTTAAAACACGATCCCTTCATAGACATTTTTGCGGTGGCGGATGCGCAGGACAAAAATGCAGAGCCGGTCCGATTCAATGGTATAAATAATGCGATAATCCCCCACCCGGTATTTCCATAGCCCCTTGTAGGGTCCTTTCAGCGGTTTGCCGACGTAAGGATCCGCGGCCAGGATCCCCTCAACAATCCCCAAAGCCTTTTGCTTGATTTCTTTGGGGAGTTTTTTGAGGTCTTTGACGATCCCCTTGGCGTACTCAACCCTATACACCGATCGCCTTCCTTAATTGGGAGGGGGTTAATCTTTTGTCCTGCAGACGCTGTCTGGCGATCTTTAAATCCTCCAATTCGTCCAGATAGACCTGAACCGCCTGGCGAATCATCCAGGAGCGGTTTCGCTCTGTCTCCTCCGAAAGGGCATCCAGACGCTTCAGCAGCTCGGCATCCAGGGTAATGCTGACATTTTGCTGGCTCATGGCAAACCTCCCGACAAAATAATATAGTTATTAT
>JACQMB010000053.1 GCA_016203765.1 Deltaproteobacteria bacterium | reverse complement strand
GCTGCCAGACCATCGTTTCAAAAACCTCCTTGGCCCTTTTCAACTCGTTCCAGTTGCAGGTGGCGAAAAATCCGGAGCAGGAAGAGGAAAACTTGGCCAGGTGCATCGCCCCGGAGGCGGCCAGGATGCCGCCGTAGACCTGGTTGGGAAGGTCCACGACATGGAGTTGCATCATCTTGTTTTTGAATTTGCGAAATTGGGCGCCCGGCAGATAGGCGCGTCCCTTTTCCACGTATTGCGCGAATTTATCGGGACCCATGCGCAGGGATTGCATCGCCTCTTCGGGAAGCTCCCCGCGCAAAACGCTGAACAAACTGTTTTGCAGGCCTCTGGCCGCCGACTGGCCGATAGCCTCCCCCAGCCGTTCGGAAAGGTAACCGTCCAATGGGATGGACCCAAAGAGTTCGGAAAAATTTTTAACGGAAAGGGGGGCGGCGCCGACGTTCAAAATATCCTGACGAATCTTCTCCATTGCTCCGTCATACCATCCCCCGATCCACCGGTCGGCCTGTTCGTTGAGGGTTTTGTCCAGTTCCGCAAAGATTTCCCTTTCGCTATCCCCCTGGAGCAGATCTTTTTGAATAATATTTTTAAGCTGGCCCGGGAGCCACGTCCGCAGTTTTTGCTGAATCTTTGCCTTTAGTTTTTTGGAAAGTTCAGGGTCTTTTTTAAACAACTCTTTTAGATTGTCTTGCCCCAAGTCCGTAGTCCGTAGCCTGCCCTGAGCCTTGTCGAAGGGTCCGTGGTCCGTAGTCCTCCCCAATATCTCCTCCATCCCCTCCGCGGCCCACTCCACGATCTTGCCTCCCAATTTGCCGCGCAACGACGCCTTGGCCTGATCGCCGATAAAACGGTCGAGCCCCTGCATCTGAACCGCCTCGGCCAGATGATAGGCCTCTTCTTTGGAAATCGCATTCTGGAGGTCGGCTGGCCGGGCAACGCCCGCGGGCAGAAAAATCAGCCAGAGGCAGAAAAATAGACGGCGCACAAAAACCAACCCCTGCAGGATTGATGCCAAACCGGCCGGCGCGAAAAAACAGCGGTTTTTGAAAGTAAGGTGACGAAAATTGATCACCCCTGTACGATTTCGGTCACTTTTCAAATTTCGCTCGATAGTTTGTCTTTGCTGGCTTCCGCAGCTCGAAGGCAGGTCGAAGGCGTTAGCGAGTCGGTCGAGCGGAACTTCGCGGAACCCCGCCCATCCGATCGGGGGTTCTAATCAATGGGCGGGGTGAGCGGGAGGGCCGCGGTGGGGGACTCCCCACCGCGGACCCGGTTCCGGGAGACCGACGAGCGGAAGCCTTTGACCTGCCGTCGAGCTGCGGAAGCCAGCAAAGACAATCTATCGAGCGAATGTAAATATTGAAGACACGCCCTAAAAAACCGCCGGGATGAAAAGAAAGGTGGGGCCTACTACAATCACCGTATCGATGCTGAAGCCTCCCCGACCGATCGGCAGGGCATAGAAATAATTTCTCACCTCCATTTGCAAGGCCAGCCAGGGTGGTTTCAAATAGAGCAGGGTCCCGATCCCGAAGACCCCGTTGACCAGATCGGCCCGGTTGATATTGAGCCAGCCCGCCCCCGCCAGGCCATAGATATCCATCTCCAGGACCTTTTTATGCCCCACTTTGACGGCGGCGGGGAGTGTCCCAATCAAGACCCCATTCAGGTGAAAGAGGCGGGGATGGGTGACGGTGGAGCCGTAAGCACTTTGCGGATCGACTTCCAAAGGGGAGTAGCCAAAGTCAACGGCAGTGGCAAAATGCCGGCTCCAGTGATAGGCGGCCCGGGACCCAGCAATATACGAAGTTGAAACCGTATCCCCCGTATAGAGCCCCAGAAAGGGGGAAAACTGGAGGCGCGATTTACGGGCCTCTCGAAGATCGGCATTTAAAACCCGTGGGATTTCTTGTGAACTAGCTGATTTTATTGATAAAAATGCCAAAATCAAGAGGAAGATCAGCCTCGTATAATGCTTCATTTTCCCTCTCCCTTTCTTTCCTCTCTTACGATAAAATGATAGTGATGCAAATAGGAAAGACCATTCGACAACTCCCTTTTAAACTCCTCGTCGTAACCCTGATCTCCATTTTTATCGCTGAAATTTTTGTGATGGCCGTGATGGATTACCTGCCGGTCTGGCCCCCATGGGCCGTTTATCTCTTCGATTCCGCCTTGTTGTCGTTCCTGGTGTTTCCGGCCCTCTATCTTTTTTTGTTCAGCCCTTTGACCCGCCATATGGGGGAGAGCCGAAACGCGACCGAGGTCCTGTTGCAAAAGGCCGTGGAGCTGGAACGCGCCAACCAGGATTTGTCGGCAGTCCAAAAAAGTTTGGAGGAAAAGGTCCGCCAGTTCAAGGAAACGGACGCTAAATTGAAAGAGTCCCAAAAGGTGACCCTTTCCTTATTGGATGATTCCAACGAGGCGAGGGAACAGTTGACGAAGGCGAAGGAGGAGTTGCAGCGATTCAACGATACCCTGGAGGACAAGGTTGCCGAGAAAATGGAGGCGCTCAAGGCCGCCCAGGAAAAACTGGTCCGCACCGCGCGGTTGAGCGCCGTCGGCCAGCTGGCCTCGTCCGTGGCTCACGAGATCCGCAACCCCCTGACCGGTCTCACCAATGCCGCCTATTTTTTGGAACAGTGCGATCCCAAAGAGGATTGTGCCGAGATGAAAAAATATACCGGCCTGATCCAACGGCAGGTGTCTCTGATCAACCAGATCGCCTCCGACCTGTTGAACTTTGCCAAGGCGCGCACGCCGAAGAAGGAGCCGACCGATATTTCCAAACTGATTCGCGAAACGCTGGAAAAGTTTCCGCCGCCGCAAAATGTCCGGCTCTCCGTGGATATCCACAAGGGGGCTCACCAGCTTAAAGTGGATCCCCTGCAGATTTCCCAGATTTTGGGCAATTTAATCACCAACGCCTACCAGGCCATGCCCAAAGGGGGAGCGCTCAACGTCCGCACGGAAAACAGCGGCAAGGAATTTAAAATCGTCTGCGCCGATACCGGTTGCGGAATTCCCAAAGAGAGGATCCCGGAGATTTTTGAACCGCTGGTGACCACCAAGCCCAAGGGGACTGGTCTGGGACTGGCCATTGTCAGACAGCTGGCGGAGGGGCATGGGGGCAAAGTAGAGGTGGAAAGTCAAGTAGGCAAAGGTTCAAAATTTATGTTAAAATTGCCGACAGAGGGTTGAAAGGGGGTCCTATGCCGCAGGAAACGAGGGAAATCACCAAGGTCCTGATCGTGGACGATGACGAGGTGGTCCGCACGACCCTGGGGGATATTTTCAAAAAGAGGGGTTACTACACCAAGACGGTCGGGACGGCCGCCGAGGCCCTGGAAGAGGTGAAAAAAAATCCGTACCATTTTGCCGTCCTCGATATTCATCTCCCCGACAAATCGGGAACCGATTTGCTGGAAGAAATCCGCAAGGTCAATTTCAAAATCAATTGCATCATGATCACCGGCTACTCCGAGGAGAGCCCCGAAGACAGTTTGGAGAAGGGGGCCAAGGCCCATTTGACGAAGCCTTTAAAAATAGAAGAGTTGATCAAAATTTTTCAAAGGGAGACATCCCATGACCCGGACGCTCGTCCCCATCTATGAAGAGTTGACGGCCGAGGCGGAGGATCTTTATCAAAAAATTTCCGCCGGGGCATTAAGTGATTTTCAACTCATCCAAAGTTTCTCTGAAAAACTCCTGGAGGCGGTGCGCGCCGAGGGGGCCGGTCTCTTTGAACTGGCCTGTCATCCCTTTTCCGATAAATTTTTGGCCCGCCACGTGATCCATGCCGCCCTCCTCTCCGTCATGCTGGGGCAATCGCTCAAGCTCAAGGCGGAAAAATTGCTGGGCCTGGCTCAGACCGCGATCCTTTTTGACGTGGGGATGACAACCCTGTCGGGCAATGAGATTGCCCAAATCAGGCAGCATCCCGAGGCGGGGGCCAAGCTTCTGGAAGCGCTTTCCGGCCTCCCCGGAGATGTTTCGCAGGCCGTCGCCCAACACCACGAACGTTTCGACGGTTCCGGCTATCCCAAGGGTTTGAAGGAGGACCATATCCATCTCTTCGCCCGCATCATCGGGTTGGCCGATACCTTCTGCAATCTGATCCACGTCACCCCCGGCCAGCGGCGGCTTTCCCTGTATGAGGCCATTCAAGAACTGTTGCGGGGGCGAAACCTTTTCGACAAGAAATGCCTCAAGATGCTCTTTGAACATATCTCCTTTTATCCGAAGGGGACCTGGGTTATCCTCTCCACCGGGGAGCGGGGGAGGGTGACGGATGAAAATCCGGGGAGTACCCTGCGGCCGGTGGTGGAGGTTCTGGATGAGGAGGAGCCGGAGGACCTCACCCGGCGGCGCTCCATTGATTTGAGAAAGGCCACGTCTATTTATGTGAAGCGCGTTTTGCTGGCCGAAGAGCTGGAAGAGAAAGGAATTCAGGTCTAAATGGTCTTTGGTTTTAAATCCAAAAAAAAGATTCTGATCGTCGATGACAACGCCGACACGGTGGAAATCCTGAAATCGCTGTTGGAAAAAGAGGGCTACAAGGTACTGGTTTCCCAGGATGGAGAAGAGGGGGTCCAGATAGCCGCCCAACAGATTCCCGATCTGATTCTCATGGACATTAATATGCCGGGCCTGCGGGGTGACATGGCGGCGATGCGCATCCGGGGGGAAGCATCGACCCGGCATATCCCCATTGTTATTTTGACCGGGGTGGAGGATGTGCAGGAAAAGGTCCTGGCTTCCCAGGCCGGGGTGGTTGACTACATCACCAAACCCTACAGCCCCGAAAAACTCCTCATCCAAATCAAGCGCCTCACGCAATAGCGGGTTGACGAGAAAAGGCTTGCTCCGTTAAACATAATCTATTACCATATCCCCCGAAAAGGAAGGCAGGGAAGATGTACGAAGCCTATTGGCGCCTGGACTGCAAACCGTTCGAAAACACGCCCGATCCGAAGTTTCTCTACTATTCCCCCAAACACGAAGAGGCCCTGATGCGCCTTTTGTACGCGGTCCGGGAACACAAGCAGGGGGCGGTCCTGACCGGCGAATATGGAAGCGGCAAGACCGTTTTATCCCGTGTCTTGTTGCATGATATCAATCGTGCTGAGAATTGTCAGACGGTCTTGATTGTGAACCCCAGGATTTCGAAGAAAGAGTTTATCAAGGAGATGCTGTTTCAAGTGGGGGGAGAAGACCCCTCCTTGGGGCTGGAGGAGGGCGATCTGCTTCGCCTTTTGGAACAAAGGATGCAACAGACCTTTCAGCAGAATAAAAGGATCGTCCTGATTATCGATGAGGCGCAAAGCCTGGAAGAGGAGACTTTGGAGGCCATCCGTCTTATGCTCAATATTCAAGGTGAAGAATCCTTCCTCATCACGCTTGTTTTGATCGGCCAAAGTGGGCTGAAAAAGAGGGTGGAGAGGGTGGAGCCGTTGAAGCAACGTCTCTCCTTGCGGTATCATTTGGACTCCCTCGATTTGACCGAGACGGAAGCTTACATCAGACACCGTTTGCGGGTGGCCAACCGGCAGGGGTTGTTTTCGAAGGGGGCGGTCGAACTCATTTTTGCGGGGTCGAAAGGGATCCCCCGCCAAATCAACAATATCTGCGATCATGCCCTCCTCATCGGTTTTAGCCGAAAGGCCCCCCATATTACGGCCGATATCGTTGAGGATTGCCTGCAAGATTTGGATCTGGCCAAAAACTGCCGGAAGGCCCTGGCGGCCCGGCGAAAAACGGTTGAGCAGGAAGAGGGGGCGGACATACGCCGCCAACGGAACCCATAAAAAATCATGGTGAGGATTGCCGACATTTTAAAATTAAGGGAGAGGCAGGAAAAATCTCCGTCAAAGACTCCGGATGAGCGCAGGGAGAAGACACCGTTATCGCCCTCTTTCGAATCAGAGCCGAAGAGCAGCAAGGAAAATGGAAAGGTTTTTCGGTTTTCCGTCTTGACAGAAACGGGGAAACCCCCCGTGTCGGCCAGATATGAATCACCCGCTTCCCTTTCGCCTTATCGGGAAGGTGAATCGCAAGGGACCGCTGACGAAATGGAAGGCCCCCGGCGCTATGTGGCGGAGGCGATTCAATCGAGTGAGGCCAATCAGACTGCCAACGCTCAGGATATCTACCGGAGGGCCGTCACCCTGGCCCAGGGCATCCTGGAAATGGCCAAAACCGGCGAGGAGATCAAGGGCCAGGAGATGCATGGTGTTATTCAGGATATCATCCGCGGCCTGACCTTCGGCAATAAAGAGCTGTTGAATCTGGCCTGTTCGGAAACGGTGGAAGCGTCAACCGGCTTTTTGGCCGCCAAGATGGCCAACAAAACAATTTTGGCCGTCGAGATCGGGATCGGCAAAAAAATCAACAAATCGCAGTTGTTTCAGTTGGGAATGGCCGCCTTTTTGAGCGACCTTGGGGTGACCCAGGTCCTGGACGTGGTCACCAAAAAGGATGTCTTGACTCCGGAAGACTGGGAAAAGATTCGGGAAATTCCCGCCAAGACGGTGGAAATTTTGCAAAAGATTCCCGATTTGCATCAGGTAGTCCTGACGGTTGCCGAGGAATTCAGGGAAAGGTCTGAAGATACGGCCGTCCAGGTTCAGGCCCTGCAAAAGATGGATCCCTTTTCCAGAATTGTGGCCCTGATCGATGTCTTTGAGGCCCTCACCCACGATCGCCCCTACCGTGCCCGGATGATGCCCCACGAGGCGATGCGCCTTATTTTGCATGGGGGCGGGAAAAAATTCGAACAGGAGACCCTGCGCCTCTTAATTGATCGCATTGGCCTCTATCCCATCGGCAGTTGGGTAAAGCTTTCCAGCAAGGAGTTCGCCAAGGTGGTGGAGACCAATCCGGGCCAGCCAATGCGGCCGGGAGTGAAGGTCCTGTATGATGAAAAAGGACGGCCCCTCGAGGAGCCGGTCCGCCTCGATTTGAGCAAAAACCTTTCCATTCAGATTCTCCAACCGGTCGCCGAAAAAGAGATCCAAAAACTAACGCAAAAGAACGCCTAACCTGTTGTTGACACCCATTTCCATTTTTTGGTATTTAAAGGGTTGCGTTTAACCTATTAACCAAAAGGAGGGGAGTATGGGTACACTCATTCTGTTGTTCTGCCGGGCCGTGCTTGGGTTTGACGCCACCGGCGGCGACTATCAAACCATCGCCCTGACCGCATCGCTCGACACGATCGCGATCGTGTGCTATCTGATGTGGAAAAAGCAACGGGCGAGGGCCTAACCAAACTCTGTTGAAGAGTTTAGAAAGGAGCAAACCATGGGTACACTGATCATGCTGATCTGCAAGTTCGTCCTGGGTCTTGATTCGATGGGCGGCGACTATCAAACCATCGCCCTGACCGCTTCGATTGACACCCTCGCGGTGATTGCATTTTTGGGCTGGCGCAAGGGTTGCCAGACGGCGTAGGGGAGAGCCGCTCGGTATTTGGCGGATTTAATCTGTGTTCGTTCAAGGAACATTTGGGCGGATAGCCTCGGTTTGATGATGCTCTCACCGTTAAAACAGGAAGTCAAAGAGTCCGAAGCCATCTCCCTTATTTATATCAGCATTCCGTTTTGCAAGTATCTGTGCCATTTTTGCACCTTCGCGCGGCAGTTCGGCAAAGAGCTCTTTCATATCCAAAAACTTAAAACCCGCTACCTCCAGACAATCAAAAAGGAACTTGCCGTCAAGAGCGCTACGGCAACCGCCAAACACAAGGTGGATCTGAAGGGGATCCATTTCGGCGGGGGGACCCCCTCTCTCCTTGAGGTGGAAGATTTTGCTGGCATCCTTTCCGCCATTGAGGAGCTTTTTCACCAGGACGTCCGAAAAATTCAGGAGGTCGGTTTGGAGGCCAACCCCGACTCCCTCACCCTCGAAAAATTGCGCGGATTGAAGTCCCTCGGATTCAACCGGATCAGCATGGGGTTGCAAACGTTTAATCCGGACATCCTCAAGCGAATCAACCGCCAACACAGCGTGGAACAATTTTACCAGGCCTATGAGTGGGCGCGGCAGGCCGGTTTTGAAAACATAAATATAGACCTGATTTACGGGATTCCCGAACAGACCTTTGCGGATGTTGAAAAAGACCTTGAGACCGTTGTAAACCTCGATCCGGACCATATCGCCCCCTCACCCCTGTTGCCGGTCCAGAGCCCCCTGTTTCGAATCGGACCGGACGAGGAGCTAAAAAGGAAAACAATGACCAGGGAGTGGGCTCCTC
>JACQMB010000045.1 GCA_016203765.1 Deltaproteobacteria bacterium | reverse complement strand
TTCCAGAATTTCCATGCCGCGATCGAGGGTCGCCAGAAATCTCTCTTCCTCGTTGGTTAAAACTTTTTCAATGGCTGTCTTATGCTGAATAAGTTCGGGATAAACCGCCCCCATCTCTTCCTGAACCGTCTGCGCGACCTCAGCAAAAAACGGTTTGCTCATCCCCAGGCGGCGGCCATAGCGGATGGCCCGTCTTAAAATGCGGCGCAGGACGTACCCCCGCCCCTCGTTGGATGGAAAGACTCCGTCGGCAATCAAAAAACTGGCCGCGCGGACATGATCGGCGATCACCCGCGCGGCGATGGCATCTTTCCCGCCGGTCACCGTTTCAATTTTTTCAATGAGCGGCGCAAAAAGATCGGTCTCCCAATTGCTCTGTTTGTTTTGCAACAGACAGGCGAGGCGTTCCAGTCCCATGCCGGTGTCGACCGAAGGTTTGGGCAAGGGGTTTAGTTTGCCGGAAGGATCACGGTTGAATTGCATGAAGACCAGATTCCAGACTTCAAAAAAACGGTCGGTCTCCAAATCTTTTTTGCCAAAGGGGCCTTGTCCAAAATCGTAGATGATTTCCGAACAGGGCCCGCACGGGCCGGTCTCCCCCATCGCCCAGAAATTGTCTTTTTCGGTCATTTTAAAGATGCGGTCTTTGGCAACATATTTTTGCCAAAGTTTTTCGGCCTCGTCGTCTTTTTCAAAAACCGTGATGTAGAGTTTTTCTTTCGGGAGTTTTACGACTTGGGTCAAAAATTCCCAGGCATAACCGATCGCCTCTTTTTTGAAATAATCACCAAAGGAAAAGTTGCCGAGCATCTCAAAAAAAGTGTGATGGCGGGGGGTGTAGCCGACATTTTCCAAGTCATTATGTTTGCCGGAGACCCGCATGCATTTCTGCGAGCTGGCGGCCCTTTTGTAAGGGCGAGCCTCATGCCCCAAAAAGACCTCCTTGAACGGCACCATCCCGGCATTGGTGAAATAGAGGGTGGGGTCGTTGGGAGGAATCAACGGGGCCGAGGCGACGCGGGTGTGGCCCTTCCCTTCAAAAAATTTCAAAAAGGTTTCGCGGATCTCGGTTGCGCGCATCAATCGTGTTTCTAAAGTGAAACGGTTATAAAAACAAGAAGGTTTTGCGGGATTGTTTTTCTCTAAAACAATTTTTTGACTTTGCCGGCCTCTAGTAGTAGGGAGACGGCCATGTTTTCCGTAACCGCCATCCCCGTTTGGACTGGGGCCTCCGGGGTTTTCACTACGGAAGCCTGGGACTGTTCGGCGACCGGTTCGGCCCTTTTGGATGATGGCTTTTTGTTGGCGCCGCCGGAGGAACCCCGCCTGATTGAAACCGCCGCGCTGTTTCATCCCGGCATAGCCCCCCTTTTTGGCGATCCAAAAACATTGCTGGCAATGGCGGGGCGGCCTTCCGCACCCGTGCGGGAACTATCGGCCGGGGTGGGCGCCTCCGCTCCCTCCGGGACTCCCCCCCTGGGACATCGTTGGAGGACCAGGCACACGCCTCTAATCCAACGCCGCCTGGACGCGTTTGACCTGAAGCAACTCGGCCTTCGACTGACCGATCCCAATGCCGGGGAGCGCGAAAGACTCCGCGCGGTTTCAATCCTGGCCGACTATTTCGAGCGCCATGAATTTATCCGGCATGCCCTCCAACGCGGAGTGCTTCACCGCAATCAATTTCCAAGAGTCCAAAAGGAGGCCGAAGCGGTACTGAAGCGGTTTCCGGAAAAAGGAATTCGAGAGGCCAGGGAAAAATCGGAGACACACCGGCTTCTGGCAGGCATTATCCCCCCCCTCCTCCCTCCCGCGGCCGGGAAAATTCGGGCCAAGGAATTCCAAATCGGGGAATTTTTCATGCGCGTCTCGGTTTTTGAATGCGGACCCAGGGAGGCCCCCGTTCGACTCGTTGTCAAGATGTTCCACGGCGCTTTGGACCGGGAAGCCATCGGCCACGATTATTTGGGCAATGATTTCCGAATCCTCCAAAAGGTCCAAGAGAAATATCCCTCCGCAACCCTTGTCGTCCTCGCCGGCCGGATCGACGGGGCCGGGGCCCGCACGGCGGCCGTTGATGCCGCCAAGGCGTTTTTTGAGGGCACAGCCATCCCGCCGCGCCAGGTTCTCCTCCTGACTCCGGAGCGGGAGGGAGCGGAGAGATGGGTTGAAACAGTTCTTTACGGTTCCAAAGATACAACCTTTCCCGTTCCGGAGGCCCTTCCGGCGTGGATAATTTCAGCACCCGCACCAAAGCCAACGCCCAAAAAACCACGGGGACGCAGGACGCAGACCGATGTCAAACGCCTGCTGGAGAGCGTCCGCCTGGCCTTGGAAAAAACGGAATTGAAGAGAAAGGCCGGCGAGCCATTCTCCGCCACTCAAATCGTCAATCTTGCTTTTCGACTCTATTTGAAGGATTGGCCGAAGAACCGGCCCACACCCAAATGGAAGAATTTTGAAAATGTGAGCCTGCGGGGCTACACCTCCAAAGCGGTTCTGGCCATGTTGAAAAGGGGAGGCATCCGGGTTCAGCCAAGGGCCAGGATCAACAAAGAAACGGCACTGGCGGCCTTTCAAAAAGCCCTCGCACAATTAAAAGGGCAACTAGCCGGGCCCAAGCCGGTCAGGCCCCAGGCAGTGGCGAACCTCGCCCGTCAGGTTTACCTAAAAATGACTCCCGATGGAGAAGCAAGGGCCTCCCTTTCCAGATTCCGGGAACTGGTCAGCGGCCGGCGGAAGGATTCGGAAATCGTCGCACTGTTGAAAAGAGCCGGCGTTCGCGGATTGCGATCCAATTTTTAACCAAAAAGGTTTCGCGGATTTCTTTGGAGCACACCGATGACAAGGACTTCACTATTTTTTACCGCGAGTTTTTCGGCTGACCGATTCCCGCAGGCCCCTGGCCTCTTTTGAAAGGGGAAGCCGTTGCTCATATTCAAGCAGTGCCTCCAACAACTTTTTTTTCAATCCGGTGATCTTTCGATAAGCCTGATCGACCGTCAGGCCGGAATGGGGGAGTAAAAAACGGCAGGCCTCCTTGCGCAAAGGAACGCCTTGAATGCTGATGAGGAGAGATTCCACCGACAAACCTCCGTCTATTTCCTTTCCTTTGCGGATAAGTTCTTCCATATCGATGCGGCCCATTTTTTCGAAAACCCAGTCCAAATCAAACAAATCCTTTTCGGAGCAACGGCTGACGAGACAGGCCGCCTTGGTGGCAAAAAGGGTGGGAAGATCAGCAACCCGGACACCGCTTTGCGTTCGAATGGCGCGGCCGACCCGGTGCAAATTCTCATCCAAAACCAAATCCATGGTGAAGGTGTGATCCAAAAATTCCACTTGGGTCCGATAATAATTGGGGGTTCTCCGTTCCGCCGACAACAGAGCCCCCTCCCTTTTCAAATTGCTTGCGGCAAGAACGGCGGCACGGAAGGCAGGTTCATCCACCGCAAAAAGGTCAAGATCATCCGACCTTCTGTGCTCCGCATAAAAACCGGCCAACGCCGTCCCCCCGGCCAGCCACAGCCCGCTCTCCATTTGTGAAAATAGATACTCCAACGCCTTTCGAATGCCCAACGGAGAGGCCTTTTGCGAAACAGATGGAAACGGTTCTATTGCGCCGAGTGATAAAGAGGCCATAACGGTTCCAGCTCCCTCCTGCGAATCGGTTTGATCCGTTTTTTATATTGAGGAAATTTTTTCAATACAACATCCCCGGCAATCGCGCCGGCTTCGTGAAAACCGAGGACTTCCACCAGGCGCGCCAAAGCGGGCTCCTGTTTTTTGAAAATTCCCTCCACAAAAGCCTCCCTATCCGGATAGAGACGGTCCCAGAGAAAACGTGTTTGAAAAGAGGCAAAATCCATTGGGACCCCCATCAAAAAGTAGGGAGAAATGTTTAGAGCCTGTTGCAATTGACGAAACGTCTTCGACTCCACATTGACCCACCCCTTTTGCCGGGAGCCGAGGCGAAACCAGCGGGTGACGCACGCCCTCGAGACACCGGCCAGGCGGGCGACGTCGGCTTTGCGCAAGCCCTTTTCTTTCATTATCTCTTTAAGTGCTTGTAAATACATACCTTTTATATAATTTGTTAACTATAATTCACAAAATAAATTTAAGGCTTTAGACCGGAACAGTCAAGCGATTTTTTAGGCTTGCTTCACTTCTTGGCCGGTGGCTTGGGAGCAGACTCCACCTTGGCCAGGCCAAACTGGGCCAGGAGTGCCTTTTCAATATCTTTCATCAGCTTGCTGTTTTGTTTGAGCGTCACCACGGCATTCTCACGGCCCTGTCCAATCTTCTCGCCGTTGAAGGCAAACCACGCTCCCGATTTTTCGACGACGTTTTTCTCGGAGGCCAAATCCAGCAAGTCCCCCTCTTTGGAAATCCCTTCGCCAAAGACAATGTCGAACTCGGCTTGTTTGAACGGCGGGGCAACCTTGTTTTTGACCACTTTGACGCGTGTTCTAGCGCCGATCACCTCTTCGCCCCGCTTGATGGCCCCGATCCGGCGAATATCCAGGCGAAGCGTGGAATAAAATTTCAGGGCGTTCCCGCCGGTGGTCGTTTCGGGATTGCCGAACATCACGCCGATCTTCATCCGGATTTGGTTGATGAAGATCAGCAGGGTTTTGGATTTGTGAACGGTGGAGGTCAATTTACGAAGGGCCTGACTCATTAGCCGGGCCTGCGCCCCCATCTGGGCATCCCCCATCTCCCCCTCGATTTCGGAACGCGGCACCAACGCCGCCACCGAATCAACCACCAGCACGTCAATCGCGCCGGATCGGACCAGGGTCTCGGTAATTTCCAGGGCCTGCTCGCCGGTATCGGGCTGGGAGATCAACAGATCCTCGGTTTTGACCCCCAGCTTCCGCGCGTAATCAACGTCCAGGGCATGCTCCGCATCAACATAAGCCACAATGCCGCTCTTTTTTTGGGCCTGGGCAATGACTTGCAGGGCCAAAGTGGTTTTACCCGAAGATTCGGGGCCGAAAATTTCAACGAC
>JACQMB010000049.1 GCA_016203765.1 Deltaproteobacteria bacterium | reverse complement strand
TTCGTTTTGACGTTATTATGGCTAATGTGGAAAGTGAACCGGCGGGTGAACCGAGCCACTGTTTTTTTCATGCCACGGCCTCCGATCTCTCCCTCCTCCCGATTGATACCGACCGCAGAATAGTTTGGGGAGGTGTTCCCCACCCTGGAGGTTTTCTTGAAATCAGTGATGTCGACTATTTCTCCAGCCACAATAACCTTAGTTTCGAAGTTACAATTTTCCCCTCCTCCATCGAATCTTTTTACTCCAACTTTGACTTTTACAAACTCGCCTATCACCGCGAGGGCAGCGTGGGCTGGTGGTATCGAAGAATCGTGTTTCAAAATTTCACCATCGATGGCAGTGCGGCGAGTCTTTGTGACGACGTGGTCTGCACCGGAGGCCGGACATGCAGTGCGGGTGAATGCATTTGCTCGGAAGGAACGGATTGGTCGGAAGAGGATGAGGAGTGCCGCCTGCCGGAAGACCTCTGCGCCGGCGTCGTCTGCTCCGGCGAGAGGGACCGGTGCGTCCCCGAAACGGGTGAATGCGACTGCCCCGAAGGAACCCTCTGGTCCGAGGGAAGCGAGGCCTGCGTGGATTCGACAGTATGCGACGAATTTCCGGAGATTTGTGCCGGCGAGAGTCCCCCCCTCGGTTCGGGACCGCCGCCGCCGGGGTACGGTCCGGGGACCGACCCTGCTAAAGGAGGCGGCTGTTTTCAGCTCAATGCCCAAGCCCCTTCCGCCGCCGGTTTGGCCTCTCTAGCCCTGCTCCTTTTGGCCTTCGGGTTTTACCGCCTCCGCCACCAGGACCGCGTTTAGAACTTCCACACCCATCTTCAAAACTTCGCAAAGCTGAGAGGCGTTCAGTCGCGGCTCCAGAATTTCAAAGTGCGCGGCCTCGCCATGAATATCCATCTCCCATTCGAACACCGGCAAAGCGGTGATCCGCCCGCAAAGATAGTTCTGAAAAACGGCCTGTCCCCTCGCCTCATCGCTGGCCAACAGGAGATAATTTTGATTGAAACGGGCATGCGTGGTTGTCACCCATTTCAGGCTGGCCACTGGTTTGAAGGAGGCCTTGCGGCGCTCGTGCATCAAAAAAATGCGCCCGGATAGTTTTTGCGGCAGTGCAACGGTGGCCAGAAAACGATACCCCTCCTTTTTGCGGCTCCCTTCCAGGACCAGTGGAAAACCGAAATACTCCCCCGCCACGGTCGGAGAAGGCAGGCGGTGGACGCGGACTTCCTTCAACGGAAGCCCTGCCGCGACCTGCCTCAATAGCTCCAAAATCGAGCGCCTTTTTAAAAACCAGTTCCAGATCATAGATAAGATAAGGGGTCAAGTCTCAGGTTGACAAGTTCTCCTTAAAATACCCCCTGCGATAGCGGAAGTTCTTGTCAACCTGAGACTTGACCCCTTCCACTACCAGCGTCATCTCCCCCCTCAATTTTTGCTGACGAAGACGCTTGGCCAGTTCCGGCAGGGTCCCCCGCCAAAACTCCTCGTGGAGTTTGGTCAGCTCGCGGGCCAGGCAGGCGCGGCGGTCGCCCAAAATTTGGGCCAGCTCCTCGGTCTGCTTGGACGCCTTCCATTTGGAAAGATAGAGGATCAGCGTGTGCGGAAGTTTTTTCAAATCCTCCATCGTTTTCTTTCGCTTTCCCGGTTTTTCCGGCAAATACCCAGCAAAAAAGAAACGGTCGGTGGGGAGGCCGGAGGCAACCAGGGCGCACAAAGCCGCCGAAGCCCCCGGAATGGGGACGACGGGGATGCCCGCCTCCACGCACGCCCGCACCAGGCGGAAGCCGGGATCGGAAACCGTAGGGGTGCCGGCATCGGTCACCAGGGCCAAGTTTTTGCCGCCTTTAAGACTTTCCAAAATCCCTGGCAGTTTTTCCTCTTCCTTCGGCTCAAAAAAACTCAAAAGCGGTTTGACAATGTTGTAGTGTTGCAACAATTTCTGCGTATGCCGCGTGTCTTCGGCCACAATGGCATCCACCTCTTTTAAAACATGCAAGGCCCGAAGCGTAATATCCTCAAGATTGCCGATGGGCGTTGCCACCACATACAAAAGTCCCTGGTCCATCATCTATATTCCCACGCAATCGGATGCCGTCGGCCGATCCCGAAGGCCTTGGAGGTCACCTTGATCCCCGGCGGGGATTGGCGGCGTTTGTATTCATTGTGATCGACCAAGCCAACAACCCGTTCCACAACTTTTTTGGAGAAACCCAACTTCACAATCTCTTTTTGGCTGAGGTGATCTTCAATATAGGCCTTCAAAATGCCGTCCAGGATTTTATAGTCGGGAAGGCTGTCGCTGTCTTTTTGATCGGGCCGCAGTTCGGCGGAGGGGGGTTTTCGCAAAACGGTCTTCGGAATGATCTCCCGGTTGCGGTTGATGTGCTTGGCCAGGTCGTAGACAAAGGTCTTGGGGACATCGGAGAGGAGGGCCAGGCCCCCCGCCAAATCGCCGTACAACGTGCAATAGCCGCAGGCCAGCTCCGATTTGTTTCCGGTCGAGAGGACCAGGGCGTCGCGGTTCTGATTGGAGATCGCCATCAAAAGATTGCCGCGAATCCGCGCCTGGATGTTTTCGGCCGTCAGCGAAACACGCCGCCGAATATCCATCTTCAAACCCTTGACATACTCGGTGTAGATCTCGTGGATGGGAATCACGCGAAAATGGATCTTCAGGTGCTTGGCCAAAAGCCGTGCGTCTTTTTTCGATCCCTCCGAAGAATAGGGGGAAGGCATAGACAACCCCAAAACATTGTTGGCACCGAGGGCCTCTTTCGCCAGGACCGCCACCACCGAAGAATCGATCCCCCCGGAAAGGCCCAGCACCACTTTTTTGAAACGGCATTTGCGGATGTAGTCGCGCAGGCCCAAGATCAGGGCGTCGT
>JACQMB010000044.1 GCA_016203765.1 Deltaproteobacteria bacterium | reverse complement strand
GCCTATTTCCGCTTCGAGCCGGTAGCGGTTTTGGATGATCTCTTGGGCCTGGGGGGTCACAGGAAGATTATAGAATGGATGGCCGGCACATCTCAACCTTTAAGTATCTTATTAATTACAGACAGTAACTCATTAAAATCAAAAGGTTTTTTAAAAAAATGATCGGCCCCCATTTCCCGGATGATCTTTTCTTTTTCCGGCCAGGTGCCGGTGCAGGCGATGACCGGGATCGAGCGCATCTCCCGATCCTGTTTGATGGTGGTGAGGATGCTGACCGCGCCCCCCAAAGGCATTTTGAGGTCCAATATGATCAGGTCCGGCTGGTCCGAACGGATCCGCTTGACGGTTTCCACCCCGCTGGCGGCGGTGACCACCGTGAATCCGTTGTCTTTGAGGTGTCCGGAGAGGAGTTCGGAATAAGCCAGGTCGTCATCGGCAACCAGGATTTTGTGGGGCATACGCCCCGACTTATAGCACCCCGGAGGACAATGACAATGATATTCGAGAGATTTCCCTTGTCATCCCTTCCGGCTGGGTTTAAATTCGAGGAATGAAAATTGCCGTCGGATCCGATCACGCGGGGTTTTCGCTCAAAGAGAGTTTGAAAAAATATCTGACGGCGCAGGGGCATGAGGTCAAAGACGTGGGTTGCCCTTCGGAGGAACGCTGTGACTATCCCGATTATGCCAAGCAAGTGGCCCGGGCAGTTTCTACGAAAGAGGCCGAGCGGGGCGTTTTGATTTGCGGCTCCGGGATTGGGATGTGCATGAGCGCCAACAAAGTGAAAGGAATTCGCGCGGCGGTGTTGCGCATTGAAGAGGATGCCCGATTAAGCCGCCAACACAACGACGCCAACGTCGCCTGCCTCGGCGGCCGCCTCACCCAGCCGCAAGAGGCCAAAAAACTCCTCGCGGTTTTCTTGAAAACTCCCTTTGAGGGGGGAAGGCACATTCCAAGAATCAAGAAGATTGAAAATTAGGAGGACAGCTGCCGAAAGGCGGAGCAATCAAACACCGGATTTCTTGAGCTTTCGACTGGGCCAGTTTTTGGGGGGAAGGTCAGCCCCCGCCGAAAACAAATAGTTTTCTTTGTTGATTAAGGATTCTTCGGAAGGAGAAGCCGCATCCCTCGAAACAGTTCTTCGCGATAGTTCGGCCTTTCTTTGGCTATCGCTTCAATCAATGCCGGACGCTGGTCCCTCGGGGTTTCAATCATTAACCAAAAAAGTCCTTTGTAAACGTAGCGCTCTTTCAATACTGGATCGAGGGGCTCACTTCCCTCTTTCGGAATGACATTGATTAAGGCGCGGATGACGTCCCCCTTGAACTTTTCCGTATAGGGGAGTCTTGCCGTCAATTCCAAAAATGCCTTGCCGAATCTTTCCGTGTCTTGCCAATGGATTCCGGCAATCCATTCGACCCGGCGGACGTATTCCGGTATGGCCGACGGCCGGTTAGTATTCCACCCGCTCTGGTAGATTAAATTCATGAAGCGGAGGATATCCTCCTCACTACAGGCCTCCGGTTTGGCGGCTATTTCCCTTTTTTCCGCCCAGCGGACCCATGAGGCCCCGACACAAGGGATCTCCTTGAGAAGATTCTTTAAAGCCTGTCGGTGTTGGGAAGGGTTGACACAGGGTTCAGCGACCCCTTGAGCGCAAACAGGGAAAGCCAGCTCATCGATCGCCCGGAGGAGTTCCCGGCTGGTCCGTCCACCCAAAACAGGAGGGGGGATACGAGATGTTGAATCGGATTGGATAGCCGGTTCAGGTCTTCTCATTTGCATCTCCCCATGTGAATGCGGCATTTTGCTTTTCAACCGGGAGGGAAGCCAATTCGCGGGCAACTTCGGGCGGAAGGTTTACTCCGCTGGAGCGGACGCTCGTCATGGGGCACTCCTACCACCCTTGCCGCCAAAAGTCACCCCTTGCCTAACGGGGGGTCTTTGGATAAGGTGCCGCCGTCATGCAAAATTTGTCGCAATTCGATCCGGAAATATCACAATCTATTCAAAGTGAAATCAATAGGTTAGAGTCTAAACTTGAACTAATACCTTCAGAAAATTTGGTTTCGAGGGCTGTCCTGGAGGCCCTCGGTTCCATCATGACCGTGAAGTACGCCGAAGGCTACCCCGGCCGGCGTTATTATGGGGGTTGCGAGTTTGTCGATCAGGCCGAAAACCTGGCCCGCGATCGTGTCAAAAAGTTATTCAAGGCCGATCATGTCAATGTCCAGCCCCATTCGGGGAGCCAGGCCAACATGGCGGTCTATTTTTCAGTCTTAAAACCGGGCGATACCATCCTGGGAATGGAATTAAAACATGGCGGCCATTTGACCCACGGCGCGCCGGTCAACTTTACCGGCCAGTTATACAATGTTGTTTTTTACGGGGTTGATCCTGAAACCGAGCTGATCAACTACGGTTCGGTTCGTGAATTGGCTCGGAAGCACAAACCTAAAATGATTGTCTGCGGGGCCAGTGCCTACTCCCGCGATATTGATTTCAAACAATTTCGCGAGATTGCGGACGAAGTGAAGGCCTATTTGTTTGCCGACATCGCCCATCCCGCTGGGTTGGTCGCAACCGGTTTGCATTCCGATCCGGTGCCGCACTGCCATTTCGTCACGTCAACCACCCACAAAACCTTGCGCGGTCCGCGCGGCGGTTTGGCGATGTGCAAAGAAGAATTCGCCAAGACTTTAGATAAGACGGTCATGCCCGGCATTCAGGGCGGGCCTTTGATGCACGTGATTGCCGCCAAGGCGGTTGCTTTTAAAGAAGCCCTCGAGCCCTCGTTTAAAAAATATCAGGAACAGGTCGTCAAAAATTGCCGGGCCTTGGCTAAAGCGTTGCAGGAAAATAGTTTCAGAATTGTCACCGGCGGGACCGACACCCATCTCTGCCTGATCGACCTCACCGACAAAAACATCACCGGCAAGGAGGCGGAAGAGGCGCTGGGCCGGGCGGGGATCACGGTCAACAAAAACACCGTCCCGCGCGAGACCCGTTCGCCGTTCATCGCCAGCGGCATTCGGCTGGGCACCCCGTGCGTCACCACCAAGGGGATGAAGGAAAAAGAGATGGTTCAAATCGCCGCCTGGATTTCGGATTGCCTGAAGGATGTAAACGATGCCAAACGCCAAGCGGCGATTCAGCAAGAAGTGGTAAAATTATGCAAAAGATTTCCCTTTTATGAATTGTCCGTTTTGTCACCACACGGAAAGTAAAGTAATCGACTCCCGCGATTCCGCCGAAGGGGAGATCATCCGCCGCCGGCGGGAGTGCGAAAAATGCGGCGAGCGCTTCACCACTTATGAGCGGCTCGAACAGGTCTATCCGGCGGTCATCAAAAAAGACGCCCGTCGGGAAAATTTTGATCCCAAAAAGATTCTGGAAGGGGTCCGCAAGGCCTGTGAGAAGCGGCCGGTCCCTATTGCCACGCTGGAGGATTTGGTGCATAAGGCTTCCGTTTGGGTTCAGGAGCAGGAGACCGAGGAAATTGAGAGCAAAAAAATAGGCCTTAAAGTCATGGAACTGCTTCACGACCTGGACGAAGTGGCCTATGTCCGCTTCGCCTCCGTCTACCGCTCCTTCGAGGACCTCGGCGAATTTATGAAGGAACTAAAGGATTTATTAGGTAAACAAAAAAGTGGCTAGACCCTCCCATCAACATTTCATGCGCCGGGCGATTGGACTGGCCCTGCGGGGCAAGGGAAAAACCTCCCCCAATCCGATCGTCGGCGCGGTCCTGGTTCGCAAGGGGCGGATTTTGGCGGAGGGGTATCATCGCAAGGCGGGCTCCGATCACGCCGAAATCATCGCGATCAAAAAATTAAAGAAAGGCCAGGCGAACGGAGCCACATTATATGTGACGATGGAGCCGTGCTGTCTCTACGGTAAAACACCCCCTTGCGTCCCGCGCATCGTCGAGGCGGGGATCCGGCACGTGGTGATCGGCGCGAGAGATCCCAATCCCGAAATCAACGGCAAGGGGATTCAATGGTTAAAAGAGGCGGGCCTGGAGGTGATTGAAGGGGTCTTGCATGAAGACTGTGAAAATTTAAACCGCCCCTTTCAAAAATTTATCACCATGAAAATGCCCTATGTGACGCTTAAAGTGGCGCTCTCTCTGGATGGAAAAATCGCCACGGCGGAGCGCGAGTCCAAATGGATCACCAATGCCCTGGCCAGGGCCTACGTTCATGAATTAAGAAGCGAGGTCGACGCCGTTTTGATCGGAGGGGGAACCCTCCGCTATGATGATCCCTTGCTGACCGTTCGTCATGGCAATTCCAAAAACGGCCGCCAGCCGATGGTGGTGGTGCTCGACCGGACCCTGGACATCCCCCCGGAACGCAATTTATTTGTCAAAAAAAACCGCCCGTTGGTTTTTGCCACCACCTGGACCACGCCGGAGGAAAAGAGGCGGATGTTGATCAAGATGGGGGCCGAGGTCTGGCCCTTTGACGCCGATTTGACCGGGCGGGTGGATTTAAAGACCTTGTTGAAAACCCTGGCGCAAAAAAACGTGATGCATTTGCTGGTCGAGGGAGGGGGGGAGGTTTTTTCCTCGTTTATCAGTCAGCGGCTGGCCGATCACGTGGTCATCTGCATGGCGCCGAAACTGCTGGGGGGACAGTCGATGGATTGGCTGCCGGAGCTCTCCATTCGCAAAATGGAAGAGGCCTATCAATTAAAAAATCTGTCCCTTCGGCAGTTGGAAGATAATGTGGTGATCGAAGGGGAGTTAGAGAAATAATGTTCACGGGCATTATCGAAGGAACCGGCCGCATCAAATCGGTCAAAAAAGTTCCCCAGGGGATGCAGATCGAGGTGGAGACCCACTTCGATCTGGAGCGCTCCAATGTCGGCGAGTCGATCGCGGTCAACGGGTGTTGCCTCACCATTACCTCCCGGTTGGGAACCAGCTTTTGGGCCGATGTGAGCGCGGAGACCCTGGATAAAACAACCCTCGGGGATTTAAGTGAGGGCTCCGCGGTCAATCTGGAGCGGCCTTTGAAGATGGGCGAAAGATTGGGCGGCCACCTGGTGCAGGGACACGTCGACGGCATCGGCTCCGTTGAGGCTATCCAAGCCGCGGGGGAAGCGAGGGAAATCCGGATTCAATCTCCCCAAAAGCTGGCCTGTTACCTGGTTGAAAAGGGTTCCATTGCCGTCGATGGCGTCAGTTTGACGATCAATCAAGTTGAACGGGAAACCTTTTCGGTGATGATCATCCCCCACACCCAGATGAAGACCACGTTTCATGGCTTAAAAACCGGCAATCGCGTCAATTTAGAGGTTGACATAATAGGAAAATATGTGGCCAAACTGACCCATTTCGACAGCGAGGAGTATCAAAAAGGCACGAAAATCACTCAGGAATTTTTAAAGAAACACGGATTTTAAAATGACGATTGTTAATCTAAAGGGAGAACGGCAATCAAGCCTCGCCTCGGTGGAACAGGCGATCGAGGATTTCAAGGCCGGCCGCATGGTCATCCTCGTCGATGACGCCAATCGGGAAAACGAGGGCGATCTGGCCATTCCGGCCGAAAAAATCACGCCGGAGACGGTCAATTTCATGGCCAAACACGCCCGCGGCCTGGTTTGCCTCTCGTTAAGTCCGGAGTTGGCCGACCGCCTGTGGCTTCCTTTGATGGTCTCCGAAAACACCTCCCGTTTTGAAACCGGTTTTACCATTTCCATCGACGCCAAAGAGGGGACCAGCACCGGCATTTCGGCCTTTGACCGGGCCGCGACCGTTTTGAAGGCGGTGGCCGACGGCGCCCGGCCGGACGACTTTGTCCGCCCAGGCCACATCTTCCCCTTACGGGCGAAACAAGGCGGGGTGCTGGTCCGCACCGGCCAGACCGAGGGTTCCGTGGATTTGGCCAAACTGGCCGGCTTTAAAGAAGCGGCGGTGATTTGTGAAATCATGAATGAGGACGGCTCCATGGCGAGGCTTGCGCAATTGGAAGCCTTTGCCGGGGAGCACAACCTCCACATTGTCACCATCGCCGATTTGGTCCGCTATCGCCTGCGCCACGAATCGCTGATTGTTCAGGATTCGGAGACAAAAATTCCTTCCGAGTTCGGCGGCGAATTTCGCCTGGTTTCTTTCAAAAGTCTTGTCGATCAAAAATATCATATGGCCTTTGTCAAAGGGGAGATCGATTCCGAAAAACCGACACTGGTGCGGGTTCATTCGGAGTGTCTCACCGGCGATGTCTTCGGCTCGGAGCGCTGTGATTGCGGCGAACAGCTTCGATCTTCTTTAAAAATGATCGCCGGTGAGGGGCGCGGCGTCCTCCTTTATATACGGCAGGAGGGGCGCGGGATCGGGTTGCACAACAAGGTCAAGGCCTATGCCCTGCAAGATGAAGGGCTCGACACCGTTGAGGCCAATCAAAAGCTCGGCTTCAAGGCCGATTTAAGGGAATATGGAATCGGCGCCCAAATTTTGCTGGCATTAGGCGTTCGCAAGATGCGGCTCTTGACCAACAACCCCAAAAAGATCATCGGGCTGACCGGCTACGGCCTCGAATTGGTCGAGCGGGTCCCCATCGAGATGCCGGCCAAGAAGCAAAACCGGCATAACCTTCAAACCAAACGGGACAAGATGGGCCATCTGTTGAGCAAATTATGAGGATAGCCGTTGTCGTCAGCGACTTTAATGCCGAAATCACCTCCGGCTTGTTGGAGGGGGCGGTCTCCACTCTTGTCAAAGGGGGCGTGGGGAGGGAATCGATCCGGACGGTTCACGTGCCGGGGGCTTATGAAATTCCGCTGGCCGCCAAAAAACTGGCCGAGGCCGGAAGATGGGATGCCGTTGTCGCCCTCGGTTGCGTGATTCGGGGCGAGACCGTTCACTTCTACCGCATTTGCCAAGCCACGCTTGATTCGTTGCAAAAAATTTCTTTGGAGACGGGGGTTCCGATCACCTCCGGCATTTTGATGTGCGAAAATTGGGAGCAGGCCCGGGTCCGTTCCTCCACCGGAAATAAACACCGGGGAATCGAGGCCGCCCAGGCGGCCCTCCAAATGGCGGCTCTTTTAAAAGATGGGATCCAGGCGTAAGGGGCGGGAGGCCGCCCTGCAGATGTTATATCAATTCGACCTTTCGGGGGGAAAGGCCGAAGAGGTGTTTGCGAATTTTTGGCGGAATCAGGAGGGGGGCGATGCCCCGATGACCCAATTTAGTGAAAATTTGGTGAAAGGGGTGCTCGCTCAAAAAGAGGCGCTGGACGACCTGATCGCAAAACACGCCACCCACTGGAAATTAAGCCGGATGCCGGTGGTCGACAAAAATGTCTTGCGTCTGGCCGCCTTTGAATTAAAAGACTCCCCCGATACCCCCTTGAAAGTGATTTTAAACGAGGCCATTGAGATCGCCAAGAAATTCGGGAGCGAGGAG
>JACQMB010000043.1 GCA_016203765.1 Deltaproteobacteria bacterium | reverse complement strand
GATTCTTGATGATCCGGGCTTGTCGCAACGGAGCGTTTCCCCCTAGCGGGATCCCGCAACACCCGAGCGCGGGGGAATCTTCGAGCCCCTCCTGCTCCTGAACTTGCCAAAGACAAACTATCGAGTGAATGTAAAAATTCTCTGGTTCCCCAGTGAATGGATGAGACGCCCTAATAAAATCTAAACATCAAGTGGGGGCCGAAGTGGAGCAGGATGTAATTATCCGGACCGTAGAAAACCGTGTGCATTTTGGTCTGAAAACCAGCGGCCCAGCGCTTGTGAAAGAGGGTGTCGAAACCGGCGCCGAAAGAAAAACCCAAATCGGTTTGAGTCCCCCTGGGAATCACGGCCGCGAAGCGGGCCTGATGAATGTAGGGACCCCCCTCGATCTCAAACCACCAGCGGGTCTTGTCAAAAAAATCGCCGGAGGCGGCCACGTCTTCAAAAGAGACCATTTTGACCCCGGCGGCGGGGGCAAAAACATTCATGTGATCGGCCCGGTTTCCGAAAAAGTAGAGATGATGAAAGGAGGCGGTGGCGAACCAGCGGCTGACGATTTGATATTCCATGTGAAATTCGGAGACAAAATTGACGCGGCTGGCCGCCGCGTGGAGCGCGGCATCGCTGATCATTCCCAAAACACCGAGTTGGGGGGCCGCCCGCATTGAAAACTCGTTGGCCCGGGCGGTCAAATTGAAACCGAAAAGAAGCGTGACAAATAAAAGGGCCGCTGTTTTTTTCATCGGCGGTCAAACGCTAAACGAAGAACCGCAACCGCAGGAGCCGGTGGCGTTGGGGTTTTTAACCGTAAAACCGGCGCCCGTTAACCCCTCAATGAAGTCGACCGTGGCCCCCTTGAGAAACATCAGACTCTGGGGATCGACCAGGCAGGAGATGCCGCCGGCCTGAACGACATTGTCGCCGTCGCGTTTGTCATCAAACATGAAACCGTAGGAAAAACCGGAACAGCCTCCGCCCTGCACATAGACCCGAAATTCCTTCCCCTGCGCGTCGGGCATTTTTTCCTTGAACTCCCTGATTTTTTCGGCCGCCTTTTGGCTTAATTCGACCAAGTTTTCCATAATCCTCCCATCCTTAAAGCGTAGACTAATTCAGCAAATATTTCAACCGCTCCAGGGCCTCCCGGGGCGGGACATACTCCGGGTCTTCCTCGATGGCCCGCTGATAGGTCTGCATCGCCTTTTTGATCATCCCCTTTTTCTCCCAAATCCGGGCCAGATTAAAGTGGGCAAAATGCTGGGTATCGTAACGGGGGGCCCTGATCGCCTTTTCCAAATAGGGAACCGCCTCGTCGAATTTGTTCAGTTCAATCAAATAGGCGCCGATATCATTATAAGGATTGCCGAAAGAGGGGTCGAGCTGGATCGCCCGCTCACACACCTTGATCGCCTCCTCGAATTTGCCCAAAAAAGAGAGGGACCACCCCATAAAGGTAAGGGCCTCCGGCGTGGGAAAGGCCTCGACCGATTTTTGATAGAGAAAGACCGCTTCATCAAAATGGCCATGGGCCTGAGCCTCAAAGGCCTCCCGGAAAAACCGGACCGATATCTTCTTGCGATCAAGCTGATCCATCGCGGGGTAATTTAGTGATTGTTTCGCCTTCCGTCAAGGGGGTAACAAGGATTATTTATCGTTGACAAAAAGGGGGCCTTGGTATTCCTAGGTCCGGCAAAAATGATGAAAAAAATCGCCGGTTTTCTTCTTCTTGTTTCGGGCCTTCCGGCCTTGGCCTGGGCCTCGGAGGCCTCCTTGGTTTTGCCCGAACTCACCTCACGGTGGACCCTGTTCGGGAAGACATTCCTGGGCCGCGATCTCATGCTGGCGGGGCTGGGCGTCTGCCTTTTGGGGATGCTGTTCGGCCTGTTTGAATTTATCAAAATCAGGCGGCTGCCCACGCACCGGGCCATGCGCGAAGTGGGCGAAACAATTTATGAAACCTGCAAGACCTATCTCTTGCAACAGGGAAAACTTCTGATCGTTTTGGAAATGCTGATCGGCGGCGCCATCTTCTATTACTTCTTTTTTCTAAGAGGCCTCCCCATCGATCGGGTCTTGATGATTCTGGGCTGGTCGGTGGTCGGAATCCTGGGTTCCTATACCGTGGCCTGGTTTGGGATCCGAATGAACACCCTGGCCAACAGCCGGACGGCCTTTGCCTCTTTGCGGGGGAGGGCCCTGCCGGTTCATCAAATTCCCCTGCGCGCCGGGATGAGCATCGGGGTTTTGCTCATCTGCATGGAGCTGATCATGATGCTCTCCATTCTGCTCTTCGTCGATCGCGAGGCGGCCGGGGCCTGCTTTATCGGATTTGCGATCGGGGAATCGCTGGGGGCCAGCGCCTTGCGCGTTTGCGGAGGCATCTTCACGAAAATAGCTGATATCGGCTCGGACCTGATGAAAATCGTTTTTAAAATAAAGGAGGATGACCCGCGAAATCCTGGGGTCATCGCCGACTGCACGGGCGACAATGCCGGCGACAGCGTGGGACCCACGGCCGACGGTTTTGAAACGTACGGGGTCACCGGCGTTGCCCTGATTACTTTTATTGTCCTGGCCGTTTTCCCGAAATTTCAATCCGATTTTATCCTCTGGATTTTTGCCATGCGCATTTTGATGATTGTCACCTCGATCGTTTCCTTTTGGATCAATGAGCGCCTTACGGCGTTGAGCGGGGCCAGACGGTTTCACTTTGAAACCCCCCTAACCCGGCTGGTTTGGCTGACTTCTTTTATTTCCATTGGCGTTACTTTCGGCGTCAGTTTTCTTTTGCTTGAAAAAACCTACGGTCCGATTTGGATCGCCCTCTCGATTATCATCAGTTGCGGGACCCTGGCCGCCGCCATCATCCCGGAGTTGACCAAGGTCTTTACCAGTTCCAAATCGAAACATGTCCAGGAGGTCGTCCAGGCCGGAAAAGAGGG
>JACQMB010000051.1 GCA_016203765.1 Deltaproteobacteria bacterium | reverse complement strand
TTCGCCTCTTCGATATTCAATAATTGCGCCGCCACCCCCACATAAATCATGTTGATCACCATCTTGCGGAGTTTGGCCGCCTCACAACATTCGTTGACCAATTTTTGAAAGGGGCAGGGGTAATAGATCAAATCGTCGCGCAAGGTTTTTCCCTCCCCCAATTTGTCTTGATAGATCACCGCCGCCCCCGGCTTGGCCTCTTTTAAATCCTCCTCAAACGTCTCCGGATTCATGAGCACCAGGACCTGCGCGTGGGTTTGGTTGCCGATGTAACCCTCTTTGGAAACCCGGATGTTGTACCAGGTGGGGAGCCCGGCAATGTTGGAGGGAAAAATGTTTTTACCGGCCACCGGCAGGCCCATATAGAAGAGGGCCTTGAGGAGGATATTATTGGCCGACTGGCTCCCGGAGCCGTTGACCGTGGCCACCCGAATCGTAAAATCGTTAATGATTTCCATTGTCAAAGCGGCGGCAATCTAAGCGAACTGACGGCCGGATTGCAAGTGCTTCCTTTGAATAGCCCCCTTCCCATTCGCCTCCTTTTCCAATATAATCAACAATATGGCAGGACTCCCTTCGGTCGGTCAATACGCGCAAGACCTGGTTAAAGAAGGCCTTCTGACCAAAGACCAATTGGCCGTGGCCAAGGTGAGCCAGCAGAATTTGGGGGAGGAGCTGGGCCAGATCCTGGTCACCAAGGGATATTTGACCGAGGAAAAACTCCTGGAATTTTTAAGCCGCCACCTGAACATCCCCTACGTTTCCCTCAAACAGGTCAAGCCCGATCCAAAACTCTTGCGGGAAATTCCGGTCACCTTGGCCAAAAAACATCTTCTGATTCCCCTTAAAAAAAATTCCGACGGCAAAATCGACGTGGCCATGGCCAACCCGATGGACGCCTTCGTCCTCGACGACCTCAAGCAGGCCTTTCACGGCGACATCCACCCCCACCTCGCCAGCGCCCAGGAGATTCTGGAGATGATTGAACAGACCTATGTCGGTCCGGCGGGGGAAAAAGAAAAAAAGATGATCGGCGTTTTGGAGACGATCACGGAGGAAGAAACCTTCGGCAGGCTCGAATACAAAAAGATCGAGGAGATGGCCTCCGGTCCCAAGGTGATCGCCGCCGTCAACGACATCATTACCAAGGCCTGGAGCGAACGGGCCAGCGATATCCACATCGAGCCCTTTCAAGACACCTCCCGCATCCGCTACCGGATCGACGGTTTCCTCAGCGAACGGGGCGCCATCAACAAAAACATGCACCTGGCGGTGGTCTCTCGCATCAAGATCATGGCGGGTCTGGACATCGCCGAACACCGCGTCCCCCAGGACGGCCGCGTCCGCATCCGGATGATCGGCCGCACGCTCGACATGCGTATCTCCACCTGCCCCACTCAGTACGGGGAAAAAGTCGTCCTCCGTCTCCTTTCCAAGGAGTCCCTCCGGAGCATTGAAGACCTGGGTTTGGACCCCAAGGACCGGCGCCTTTTTTCCGACCTGGTTACCTCCTCCCACGGGATTTTTCTGGCCACCGGACCGACCGGTTCGGGAAAATCGACCACGTTGTACTCCGCCCTGATGCGGATCAATTCCCCCGACATCAACATTGTTTCCATTGAAGATCCGATCGAAAACGAAATCGAAGGAATTGCCCAGGTCGCGGTCAATGTCAAAACGGGACTCGATTTTGCGAGGGTGCTCCGTTCGGTGCTACGTCAGGACCCGGATGTGATCATGATCGGAGAAATCCGTGACGCGGAGACCGCCAACATCGCCATCCGCGCCGCGATCACCGGGCACATGGTCCTCTCAACCCTGCATACCAACACCGCCGCCGGAGCGATCTCCCGCCTGCTCGACTTGGGCGTGGAACCCTTTCTGTTGAATGCCGCCCTGAACGGGGTGATGGCGCAACGGCTGGTGAGAAAAATCTGCCCCGCCTGCAAGGAGGAATTTCCGCTGAATCCGGACAAGCTGGGGGATTTGGCCCAAAAAATCAAAAAGGCCTACCGCGGCAAGGGTTGTCCGGAATGTCTCCTCTCCGGTTATCACGGAAGGGTTGGAATCTTCGAACTCGTCCCCGTGACCGAGGCCCTGCGCGAAATGGTCTACAAAAAGGCCTCGGATGTGGCATTGGAAGCCGAGGTGCGCAAGATGGGAATCGTCAGCCTTCGGGAAGACGGATTCCGCAAGGTGGAAAAGGGAATCACCACGATTGAAGAGGTCCTGCGAGT
>JACQMB010000048.1 GCA_016203765.1 Deltaproteobacteria bacterium | reverse complement strand
TGCTCAATCGTCTGTGTCTCGGTTTGGTACCCTTCAAAAAATCTCCCGATCAGGGGTATCTTGGCGCAGGGGGGACAGATCCCCAGGCTCTTGTAATAGGTAAACTTTATCCACGAGGGATAAAAGCCGGTCTTGAGATTCTTGGCTGAAAAGAGGGCCTTGAATAGATAACCGAGTTCGTTTTGCCTATCCAAACCATCCGTAAAGGCCTCAAATTCCTCAGCCCGCCTCCGGCCGTCAAACTCCGCGGCAAACTCAAAATAATTCAGATAGTGAAGAAACTCCTGATCCACCGAAACCGTGGCATAGGGGTCCACGGTGTTGGAACGGTAGGTAAACGATAAAACCTCCGGCTCCCCCATCACTGAATATTGCGGCAATCTCAAGAATACGCCCAGGTCCCCGCTGTAATACTTGATCTCCGAATTGCCGTATTCCCCGGCCTCTTCGAGCGAGCCTTCCAGAACGTTAATTGTGTCTTGAAAATCAGAGGCCAGGGCAGGGGAGGCCAAGGCAAAAACGGCGAGAAAAAAGCTGATGAAAAACTTTCGCTTCATCTTGTCCCTGTTGCCGGCAGATATACGAAAATGCCGTTTAAAGCCAGTCCTTTATTTTGCCGATTTTCTAATGTCTTCAACTTCTTTTTTGATGAAATCCGCGCAGGCTTCCGGAGGGACGGTTATTTTTTTGAAGTTTTGCCACGATTCTTTTCAAAATGTCCAGTCTTTCTGTGGCGACAGGGGTAGGTCTGATGTGATATTTTGTCACAAGGGCCTCGGCGATTTTAAAATGTTCTTTGAGTTCGTTGAGGTTGCGGGTGGCCAATGCCAATTCCCCCCAAAGAATCTGAGAAACCACCTGGTGCTCCAAAAGCAATTTGGAGCCGCTTGAAATGCTCCACGCCTTTTTGACCATAGCCTCCATTTCCGCATATTTTTTTTGAGCTTTCAGAGAGTCTGCCAAAGCGGTGTAGGTTACGCATAGGCGGTTCCATTCGCTATTCCCTTTTTGCGGTTTCCTCTCCAGAACGGTTAAGATGGTATTGAAGGAATCATAGGCTTTCACGAAATTCCCTGTTTCTAGCTGCAACATACCAATGTTGGAATAGATGGCGGCCGTTTCAATATCCAGTTTGCTTAAATCTTTGTTGACATGGCGGCAAAGAGCCAAACTTTCCTGATAATATCGCAATGCTTGATTATAGGTATTCGCATCCCTTTTCCCGTGGGCGCGGTCGAGGTAAGTGGATGCCAGCCCGTTTAAGGCGCGCATCTGCGAGTCATAGTTCTTCATATCCCTCGCCAAGCCGGCGCACATTTGATAGCATTTGACCGCCTCGGAAAACCGGCGGGTGAGCATTCGATGGGTGCCCCCCAAGTGATAATAACAACGCATCAATTTTGCCTTATCTCCGATCTGTTCATAAAATTTTAAATCCTCCTCCAAACAACGAATCGCCTTTTCACCCTCCTGGTTTAAACGATAGGCATTGCCCAATTCGTTATTCGTAACCTCTTTGGCCTCTGATGGTTTCAGTTTTGCCGCCTCTTCACGGGTCTTTTTATAGATTTCGACGGCCCGGTCCGTTTTTCTTTCATCCAGCCAGGTATTGGCGATATTATTTTCCAAAATAAGTCTTTCTTTCAAATTTCCCCTCGTCGCGGCAAGAGTCTCAAGGGCGGACTCAAAACATTTGCGGGCCTCGTTCATTTTGTGCTCTCGCGAGAAAATCGTTCCTTTTGCCCGGAGGAGTTTGGCCCGCCAAATGTTGTAACCGGGCCGCTTCGGATTTTTTTTGAGCCACGTGTCGGCCATGCGGCGGGCCTTGGCAAAGGAGCGTAAGCCTCCCAACAGATGCAACATGTGCAAAATCACTTCTAATTTTTGGCTGACCGTGCCTTGGGCCAGATTTTTTAATTGTCCCTCACGCGCGTCCAGCGCCTCTTCCAACAATCCCCTATCCGTATAAAAACGGGCCAGGATTTTCAGGGCCTTCCCGCGCTTTTCTTTTCGCGAAGTTCTCGCAAAATGATAAGCAATCTCATGCAAGGGTTTCTTTTGTTTTTTCAGCTCACGGGCGATTTGCTCATGATATTTTTCCTTTTCGGATATGGAAAGATACGCATAGACCTGTTTTTGGAAAAAGGAGTTTTGGAAACGCAAACGCCCTTTGTCATCCAAAACTAAAATGGCCAGATAAATCAGCCTCTCCAGAGGGAATCTATCGTCGTGCGGCGTCCCGCCGGGGAAACAGGATGCCCACTTCAGAAACTCCTTTTCCTTGGGACTCAAAAGCTCCCAATCTTGTTTTAAGGCATTTCCCAAATCTTTCGGTACGGGCAGTTTGGAAAAATCGGCGGCCGCGTCTCCAAGCAAAGAGGGATGCCAGGCTCCGTCTTCACTCCACAGAAAACCCTTTTCCCCCAAGGCTTTTAAAACCTGCGTGATAAAGAGGGGATTGCCGTCCGTATGCTGATGGAGCTTTTGAATGAAATTTTCAGGGAGGGCGGCGCTTTTATTGGGGAAAAGATTCCGGACATACGCCCTCATTTCTTCCGGTTGGAAATTGCGCAAGTTCAGGGTCGTGGCGGGCATTTCCGGAACATCAAACGGTTCCTTCTTGCCGGTGAAAACAAAAAGCCAGGGGATGGGCAAGGCGGAATCCCAATGGCGGGTGTAACGAATCTGTTTCCATAGCTCTTGCAGATAGGGATGGACTGGGTGCTTCGCATGAAAATCGTCCACGGCCACCGCCACTTTTTGGGTGAAATTCTTTGAGAGGATATTGAGTTCCGCAATCCATTCCTCCAAGGCTTGCGGGATATCTTGTTTCAAAAGCAATACACGCCCCCCGCCGGTCTGCACATGGTTTTTAAATCGTTCGAGGATTTTTGTCTTGCCCTGTCCATGGCGGCCGATAATCCAGATACATTCGGGTGGGGGGGGCCGATCTTGCAAACGCTCCTCCCATTTGGCCTTGAGCGGCTTCCAGACTTGCTCTTGGCCGATCCATTCCCCCTCCGGCAAAAAATAACGGCGGGCCGCCTGCGGGATGACCGAATAGGGTTTGCCGCTCAAGTAACGCAGGTCTTGAATCACCTCGGCGGCCGTGGCGTAGCGCTCATCGGGGTTTTTTTTGATCAGCTTCAGGATAATTTTATCCAGGTAAGCCGGACTTTCTTTGCGCAGGGAAGAGGGGGGCTGGGGAAAAAATTCAAAATGCCGTTTGAGACTGGCCTCCGGATCCCCTCCAACCAAAAACGGATTGAGCCCCGTCAAACAAAAATACCAGACTACCCCCAGGGCGTAGAGGTCGGCCCTTTCGTCGGGCTTGGCATAGATTTTCCCTTTTGCAAACTCGGGGAAGGTCAAAACAATTTGTTCGGGCGACATATAAGAAGCCGTCCCTCCCCGCAGATCGAGGGGGGCCAGGCCGCTCAGGCCAAAGTCGATCAGCTTGACGGCGGGAATCTGATTGGCTTCTTGCGTGACCAGGATATTGGCCGCTTTGATGTCGTTGTGGCGGAGGCCGGCCCGGCCGAAGGTGTGAAGATAATGCAAGGCCTGGAGGGTTTGCACGAAGAGTGCCTCGATTTCTTCCACCGGGGATTGGACCGTTGCTTTTCGTATCTCCCGGCCCTGGATATATTCCCCCGCGAAATAATAAAAGTTGAGATCGGGGTCGAAGCCGAAGTCGTAAATTTTTCCGATGTGCGGGTGGTTCAGTTTTTTAAGGGTCAGAAATTCCTTCTTGAATTTCTGGATGACTTTTTGCGGATTCTTGACCTGCGTGAGATTGAGCAGTTTGACGGCGACCGGCTCTTCTTTTTTCTTGGCGAGCACGGCGAAACCAACACCCCCTTTGCCCAAAAGCCGAACTGCTTCATATTTTTGATCGATGCAAAACGGAAAAGGGGGAAGGTTCATAATTTATCTTCTGCCGCGGAAAACCGGATGCTTGACGGCAACTGCTTTATGCCAAAAAAAAATGATTGTCGGCCCCTAGAGTTCATAACCCAATCCAGTGTCTCACATTTCCTCAATAGTTTCAATAAATTAGAAAGGGAGAAAGCTTCGTCATTCATTTTTTTCACCATACGCCGCACCAAGGGGGCCATCAGAATGCCTGTCTCGTCGGCAAATGCAATGATGGCGCCCATCCCTGAAGGGATAGATCATAATTAAGAATGACCTTGTTCAACGGAGTTATTTGGGCCAAAGCGGCCCCATGAAAATCATTCAAAGCTGAACCGATCGAGCACGTTTAATTCTTTTCCCTTGTTTTATTCTTGAGTTGGCAGCGGCTAAGATTTTTGGCATGCCTTACCGTTGCAATGCCTAAATTCAAGCTGATTTTGTGCGTGGTCCTGTTCTTTTGGTCCCTGGTCCCTGGTCCCTGCCGCGCCCTGAGCTTGTCGAAGGGGTCCCTGGTCCAGGCCGAGGACCGCACTCTTCTCGAGCTTCCGCGTGCCTACCAAGATTCCAAATTCCAGTTCTTTCCCATTCCCTATTTTGAAACCGACCCCGGGGCGGGGGAGACCTATGGATTGATGCCGACCTTTCTCTGGTATGATCCCGACGACCATCTGATCACGATCGCGGTGGCGGCGTTTACCTATAATCCGAAGGTGACGGGGGCGGGGGGATTGGGGGGGATCTTTTTGTATCCCTCCGACAAGGAATATTTTGAGATTTTTGTCGCCGCCTCCCAGAATTTCGCCCGTGAATACTATACCCGCTATATCAATGAGACTTGGGCGGAGGGGAGACTGGATGTGGACGCGGAACTTCAATATATGCAAGACCCCTTTGAACGTTTTTTTGGATTTGGGCCGGGTACGCCGGAATCCAACGAATCCAATTTTGTTTCTCATCTCTGGTTTTGGAAGGGGCGGGTTGCCTATGAAATTTTGCCGAAGTTCGATGTTCAACTGGAAGAAAAATGGCTGAGGATGAATTTAAACCCGCGCGCGATCACTTCTTTAAACAACACGGCCACTTTTTTTGCCGGAAATAACGAGGTGGTCAGCTCCAATCAGTGGACGAACCGGCTCTCCCTGATTTGGGACACGCGCGACAGCCGGCAGTTCCCCAAACAGGGCCATTACGTGGAAACATTCGGGTTGTTCGTTCCTCCCTCTTTTGATTCCAATCCCTTCTATTCGGGCTATGGTTTCATTGGAAAAGAAATTTTTACGCTGGGGGAACGTTTTACCACCGTCTTGCGTCTGACCGCCGATCAGCTCTTTGGCGACACTGTTCCTTTTTACATGCAGACCTCGCTCGGCGGTGAAAACGACCTGCGCAGTTTTGTGGAGCGCCGTTTTACCGGCCGCGGGCGCGTTTTGTTCGACGTCGAAGAAAGAATTTTGGTGAAAAGTTTTACCATCATGAAGGCCAAGTTTGATCTTTCGCTCGATCCTTTTTTTGCGGTGGGGCAGGTTTTTAATCAGTGGGGGCAGGTCGCTCTTGACAACTTGCAACCGGTCGGCGGCTTGGGCTTTCGCGCCCTGGTCCCCCCCGCCGTGGTCGGCCGGGTTGATTTCGCGGTTGGTACGGAAGGGATTAACGTCTATACGACGCTCAATTATCCTTTTTGAGAAAATCTTTTCTTTCCTTTTTCGAAAAGATCAAAGATGGCCTGGGCAAAGGTGTTTTTGATTAAGAGATAAATTTCGAAGGCCTCCTCTTCCGAATAGATATGGACAATTTCGTTTCTTTTTTTGACCATCAGGGGGAAGACCTCCTCCTGTTGTGGATCAATCCATTTGAGTTTAAAGGACTCCTGAAAACAGCCCAACGGCGAATTGGCTTCGATCCCCTCTTCCAGAAGAAGTTCTTTCAAGAACTTCCAAAGACTTTCAAAGGTGTATTCAAAACGCTTGGTGGCAATCTCAACCAGGATTTCTTTTTCGAACCGCTTCTCAAAATCGGCGGAGAGGGCCTCCTTCAGTTTTTCAGTGGTCGCTTCAAGGATTTGGACAGTTCGGTACAATTTTTTCCGATATGCCATATTTTAATTTCCCTTAGGGCCTCCCCTTTGACCTTGGGACTCACGGCTCCAAAATCGACCAAATCAATTTTTCTCAAGGTTGGCAAGGAGGAATTGAGTGCTTCCTGCGCCTCCAAGAAGTTCTTGGGTGGGACGGGTACGCAAGATAGAAGTCCGATGTCGATGTCCGAGGCGTGAATGGCCTCTCCCTGGGCATGAGTGCCGAACAAAAAGATGATGCAATCCTCCCGATGGAGTTTTTGAAAAAGGATTTTGAGAATCTTATCCTGTAGTTTGCGGATCTGCATCCTTTTAACATATAGTACCAGGTACCCTGTGGTAAAATACTAAAATGAGTGGGGGGAAGCGGCAAGGGCCGGTTCGTTGGATCGACCAAAACCCTCCGGGTAGCTTGGGAATCGGGAGGGGAGGAGCGTCGGTTTTTTATTCATGTTTCTGCCGGTAAATTCGATGTGGATCCGTTCTTCCGGAACGCCGAGTTTGGCGCCGTCGTGGAGCAGGATTCTCTCTAACATATCTCTTTCCGAAAATCCCCCTTCGGCATAGAGGGGCCAGGCGGTGATGTGAGGACCATCCTTTTCAGGAACCGCCTCCAAAAGAGTTCTTGCCACCTCTTCACCCTCTCTTTCAAAAATAGCGACCAGGAGGGGTCCGTGCAGAGCGCGGCCGGCCGGCTCGGCGCTACGGGTGCCGGCGCCGGATTCGTTGGGTCGGGTGCAGGCCTTTTGACCGATCAGTCCGGCCCGAATGATATCCCGAGGATCCCCCGAAATAATCACCCGTCCCATCTTTGTTTTCTCAAAAGAGCGATCCCAACCGCGCAGAAGTTCGGCCAGATCATTTCGTATTTCCCTGAAAGGGATGAAATAGTCGCCCTCCAGGAGCGAGCGGCGGCTGTCAAAGGCATGGGCGACACTTTCAACCCGCCCCCTTTCGGGAAAATTCCCTTGATGGAGGCTTCGTTCGATAGCCGCCAAGTCACGAATTATGTCTGCGAGTTCCGTTTTCGCCGGCTCCGGCATTAAGGTGGAAACCTCTCCATTGTGATCGGCGTAACGGTGGAGGTGCTCCGAGAGCTGTTCGGCCACCCGCCGTGCGAAATCCCTTTTGGCCTGAGCCGGGTCGGCGGCGGCCAAATCATTTTGAAAATAGTCGATTTCGTAGACGCGCCGTTCTTGCCAGTTTTTCAAAAAAGATGGGCCGAAAAGTTGTTTCATTCCCCGCGAACGAAAAGACCAGCTGAAACCTCCTGCGCCGGGCTCAACGGGTGATTTCACAATTCCCATAACGAGGGCCTTGATGGCGGCGCGTCCTTTTTCATTCGCAAAACCGGCCATCGTGGTGAGATGGGCGAAGAAATTGTTTTGATGCCAGGCCTTGGCATGGCGGCCGAAGTGTTGCCGAAAAGCACCGGCCTCCTTGCGGGAAAAACCGATCCGGCCGGTAAACCGGTCAAAGAGCCAGGCCCTTAACGTTCTTCTGATTTTTGGGGGAGGAAGACTGGCTGGGTTTCGAAAACCGGCATAGCGTATGTTTTGTTCCCTCACAAAGTCGCGGCGGTCCTTTTCGGTTAGATTCTGCAAATCCCTCGATAGCAATATCCACTCATAGACCATCCCTTTGAGGGAGGTCGCCTCGGTGATGCGGGCTAGAAAACTGGCCCAGGCCATATCTACGTTGGCCTGAACGATGCTTTGCATGACGATCCGCCGCTGGTTTTTGCCAAGAGGAGAAGGTGCCATCCGGATGAGATTTTGGATTTTCTCCCGTGTGGCCTCATCCAGCAGGGAATATTTTAACAAACTTGCAAAACCCTCTTTACTCTCCAGCGCCGGAACATCTGCGAATCCCCATTCGATCAATTTTTTTTGTATGTCGGAGGCATGGCCGTTAAAAGGATTTCGGAAATAGGTTCGAACCACTGGTTCCAGCATTCGCCTTAACTCGGCAGGATCGACCCGCGAGCTAAGCGGTGTAAGTTTTGTCGGGTCTAGGCTGGAAGAATAGACCCGCGACTCAATATTCGGATTGGAATAAGGAAAAATCGTTTTTTCCATAACACGTGCGACCCAGGCGTCGTCCTGATAGGGGGCGACGGCCAGAATGAGGTTGACAAGCTGGGCAAAGTTGATCAGCGGCCTTTCCAGCCACGATTCGATGTAGGCGGCGGCGGCGAGGGGGGCGGGTATTTCGGATTCGCGCAACGGATCCAATTCATACATAAGGGTGCGGAGGGCCTTTTGATAAATCGATATGTGATGGGAGTGATCCGGATGGTGTTGATGGTAAAGATCGTTGGCCTTCTCGGCAACGGCGGCCAGGCGGCCGATGAGGCGATCCATCTCATGGGAGGTGAGGCGCTTGAGTCCGTTCTCATTTGCAAGATGATCGAGCACTTGATTTATTTGCCGGGCATGTTCCGGCAGGAATTCGGGATCGATCAGAGAAGCCAAATGGGCGTGATGTTTGGATCGTCTTTCCTGCGGGAGATGGCTGAGTAGGTCTAAGTAAGTCCCCGCATGGAGGATGGCGGTTTCTCGGTCCGTTTCATAGAGGGAGAGGAGCTCTTCCAGCTCATCGTGCGTGAAGATTTGCAAAAACTTGGAGGGAATCATCGCATTCATATTAGGGGACCGGAGGGCGATTCCTTTTTTGAAAACGGCTTTGGCAAATTGAAATTGAAGATCATGGGGCAGACTCATTAAGCCCCCTTCGCTATCAAACATGGGAAAAGGGGTCGCTTTCCATCCCCAATCTTTGCTCCAGGGTGATAGGTCTAGGGCTGTCTCTAGCAGGGTCTCTTGTGTGGGAGGGGAATAGTGATTAAGAGAGAGGTAAAAATTTTCATGATAAGCAAAACTTGAGACAAGCATGAGATCGACCAGATCTAATTGGCCTTCCTTCGCCCGGCCTTCGATATAGTTTTTGAATTGGCCCGCCTTGGGTCTGTGAGAAAAGGCATGGCCTCCTCCGTAGTGCAAGCGTTGTAAAACCATAGCCGCCAATACTCTTTCATTTAGGGAATGTGTATCGGAGCGGACGATGGCCCAGGCCCTCTCGATTTCTTTTTTAGAATCGTATGATGGGTTTTTGATACCTCCTATATTCTTATTAATCCAAGTTCGATCTTCATCATCTAAGCCATAGTTGAAACTGTCTATTTCAAATAATTTATTAAGCTCTACAAAATAGGTGTCGAGCGGAAGAATAACGCCCGGTTCCCAATATTTTAAAATGGCTCGACGGAGTGCCGGCCTCACCCCTGTGGAAAAATCCCAAGATAGGCCGAATGGTCTTGCACGAAGCCCCGTTTCCAAAATTTTTACCAGTTCGGCCAAATTGTTGGCTTTGCGGACCATTTTCACCCAGTCGTGGAGCAGTTCTTCTAATCGCTCATCCCTTCCTGTTTCGCCCAACCGCATGGCATTGATTTTTTGAGCCTCCCACCTCCAAGTTCTTAATTTTTGCTCCAAACCGTTCGAAGATAATGTGGCTTGGACCCCTGCGGAAATTGCTTCTTTGGAACTAAACAAGTTGATTTTTCTTGTTGTCTGCTCAATGGCTCGGCTCCATTCTCCCGAAGGGGTTTTGGCAATGGCGGGTGCCAATTTTTTTTGGGCGATACCGCGGGTCCTTCGGGTATTACCGTGTAGAGAGGCCCGAAGAAAATCGACAATCGGCTCTTCCAGTTGGGAAATCTCTTCCAAGACGAGGAGATCCTCTTTGAGAAGGTCCAAATCGGCGGTCTCTCCGGTGACGGCGTGACCGGCGGTCTGGGGGGAGACGGCAGCCATTCCAACAAAAAATGACAGGGCGGAAGTAGCCATAAAACAGGTATCGGAGGCTTGTAGCGGCGGGGCGTGGCTTTGTCAAATTTTTCCGGAATGGAATTTTCCGGGCGGTTGCGTTTTTTTCGCGTTCGCCAAGTTCATAAAGATTGTCTCATCTTGACTTCCTCAGGGGCCCCATTATGATCCGCCCTCATGGTGGATACGGACATTCTTCAATTCATAAAATTGTGCGTAAAACAAAGGAAAATCCTTTGGACCCATCATGTTAATATGCGGCTTAAAGATCGATTTATCGCGCGAAATACCCTATTGTCTTCCGTAGGGAGCTATGAGATTATCGAGGAGTATGCACAAGACAAGTATTTACCGAGTTATCTGGTCTTCGCGAAGCACAATGATGATGTTTTGCACATACAAGTTGCCGTGGACAGAGATAACGAAAATATCCGGATAGTCACGGCATATAAACCAACATTGGATAAATGGGAAGAAGGTTTTAGAAAAAGGAGAAGTAAATGAAGTGCCATGATTGCGGAGCAAAATTGCAGAAAATGGTGACGGACCTTCCGTTTAAAAAGGGTGCCGGTTCCATTATTATTCTAAAAAAACTTCCTGTCTTCCAGTGTGAAAATTGCTCTCAATATTTGATTGAAGATGCCACCATGGAACGCGTTGACGAACTTTTGAATGGCGCGGATGAATCCGCGGAGCTTGAAATTCGCTCTTATACTTCCTCCTCGGATTATTCTGCTGCCATTTGAAGCAATTTTTTCCCTTGGCCAGGTAGTCGACTCGGGGCTATTCTTAAAAGATGGACACCATTTCCGTTGCCGCGGTTCAGTTGACCTCTTCTTCCGACAAAAAAGAAAACTGTCAAAAGGCGGCGCGGTATGTGCAAAAGGCGGCGGAGGCGCAGTGCCGATTGGTCGTTTTGCCGGAGCATTGGGAGTGGTTGGGGCCCCCAAAAGAGAAACCGAAAATTGCCGAGCCGGTCGAGGGGCCGAGCATTCAATTTCTCCAGGAACTGGCCAAAAAATATCAGATCTTTGTCGTCTCCGGATCGATCGCCGAGAAAAACGGCGAAAAACAGCCGTTCAACACCTCCGTTTTGGTTCATCCGGATGGGGGATTGAGCAAGCCCTATCGAAAAATCCATCTTTTTGACACGGAAGTGGCCGGGGGTCACAAAGAATCACAGTTTACCTGTCCGGGTTCGGAAGTGGTGATCGAAAACATCGGCTGGGCGACGGTTGGGTTTTCGATTTGTTATGATGTCCGCTTTCCGGAGCTCTATCGCCAGCTCGCCTCCAACGGGGCGGGGATCTTTTTGATCCCCGCCAATTTTACCGCCTTGACCGGCCCGCCTCATTGGGAGGTTCTGGTCCGCGCCCGCGCCATCGAAAACCAATGTTTTGTAATCGCCGCCGATCAGACCGGAATGACCGGGGCCGGATGGGAGGCGCACGGCCACTCGATGATCGTCGATCCGTGGGGGGAAGTTTTGGCGATGGCCGGAAGGGAGGAGGGGATCATCACCGCCAAACTCGATTTAAATAAGTTAACAGAGGTTCGCCAAAAGATGCCGGTCCAGTCTCACCGGCGTTTATAGTTTTCCAAAAAATCCCGGATCGCCCCTCGATACGTTTCCCGATCCACCCAAAAACCATCGTTGTGTCCCCCTTGTTCCAACCAAACGGCTTGCTTGGGTTGCGGCGCCTTTTCAAAAAGTTGCTCGGCCATGGCGAAGGGACAGATTTCATCCCGTTTGGCATGAATAAAGAGAATCGGCACCGAGACGCTCGCAATCTTTTCCAAATTTTTGTATTGGTCCCTCGCCAGCGCCGACAAGAAAGGCATATGATTTTTGGCCAAATCTTTGAGAGAGGTAAAAGCCCCCTCCAGAATAATGCCGGCGGTTTTTTGGCGATGGGCCAGTTCGATCGCCACCGCGGAGCCCAACGACTCCCCATACAAAAAAAGTCGTCCCGGATCGATTTTTAAAACCTCGACCGCGTGTTGATAAGCGGCCAGGCCGTCTTCGTAAAGATTCGCCTCGGAGGGTTTTCCTTCGGATTTTCCGTAGCCCGCGTAATCGATAATAAAAACAGAGACTTCCAGCTCATTGAGGATTTTCAGTTTCTCCAGCCGGTGGCTGATATTGCCGGCGTTGCCGTGGAAAAAAAGCAAGGAGGCTTTGGCCGCCGGATGGGGGACAAACCAGCCGTGCAATTTTCTTCCAGAAGGGGCTTGAAAAAATTGGTCATCAAAGCTAAGGCCTATGGAATCCGGCGTCGCGGGGAACCCCCGTTCTGGAAAGTAGAGAAAGGACCGCTCCATCGTGTCGCGCATGGTGAGCAACAATAGCAGGCCGAAACCAAGAATGGCAAGTCGAGCAACTTTTTTTAACATCGGTCGATAAGCAAAATAAATGACAAACATCGTTTTGCCAATCGGTATTTTAGGGTCGGGGGCGGTGGATCTGGCCGGCTCGCTGGGAGCGGGCTTGGTCACCGCAACGGACCCCGTCCTCTTTGACGAGGGGACGGCGGCGGCCGGGGCCGATCTTGCGGTTTTGTCCGACGGCGATTTTTTGCCCGGCCTTTTGCCTTTTCCCAATGCCCGCCGGTTTGCCCCAAGGGATGACTGGATGGAGGCGGTTCAGGGAGTTTTCTCCTCTTCCCCTGGGCGCCGTCATGGCTATGAAGCGGCCAAACATAAGCGGGCTCCAAGCCTAAGCGTGCCGGCCCATCCCGGTTTTTCGCCGGATGATTTTACCCCCGATTCCGAGGCGGAGATGATCGCGGCGGCCCTGGCATTTCACCGGCAGTCGGCGATTGGGCGCCCGCCCGGTTTTTCCGGCTCGGCCTTCACCCGCGCGAGGCAGGCGGCCATCGGCCGGGCGCAGTGGCTCCATCGCCTGATCGTCTTTCTCCTCGAGGCGTCCGAAACATTGCTTTCCCTGGGCGACAAGGTGGATCTCCTTCGCCTCTTGCACGGACCCGACGAAAAAACCCGCGCCCATCTTGGCCGGTTTTTGGAAAAAAATGGATATCCTCCCCAGGCCGAGGAGGTCCGGGCGGTAGGCCGGGAGGTGCGAAAGATCAGGGAACAGGGAGTTCCCGATTTGATCGACCTGGTCGCCGAACTGGAAAAAGAGGAAGGGATGGCTGAAGCATCCAATGAGTTTTTGCGCCGTCTGGCCGAGGGGAAAATTATCCTGGCGGTCATTCCCTCCACCCGGCTGGACCGCCTCGAAGCGGAGGAATTCGAGGCGATCCGTGCCGACCAACCCATGGACGATTTTTCACGTTCGTTGCGGCCTTTAGTTGATAACTTTGTCCGGTTAATGGACCTCCCCCTGTCGTCCCTTGTCGCGGCGGTCGGATATACCGACGGCCTAACCGGGGCGACGGCCCTGGTCAATGCCGCGCGCGCCCATTTGGGGGAGTTGAAAAACTACGCCGCCCGGATCGACGCGGCGCTCAAAACCCTTTCGTTCCCCTTTACCTTTGAGGCGGAGGTTCAACCGGTTCCCGCCGGATCGGATCCGATGGAGGGGAAGGGAATCGTCGAGGGGGCGCCGCATGGTTTGGTAACCGTGGAGCGAGCAACCCTGCTGGCGTACCAAAACTATATTAATGACTTGATCGTTCGTCATCCGCAAAGCCGTGTGGAGGAGCATTTTCCCGTGGTCGTGGCCGTCCCGACGGACGGAGTGAAAAACGACCGGATAGACCTGGAGCGCGTCTCCGCCATTGAATTGTATGTGTTGCCGCCGCACCGGGAAGGGTTGGAGCGTCTTCTAAAAAGGCTGAAGCCTTCCCGCACTTTCAAAGTTCATCCCTTTATCCCCATGCCGACCGCCCTGTTGGGGCGGGTGCACGGTATCGGCAATCTCTTTGAGCTTGTCCTATCGATCAGTCAGTCCGGCATCGCCGGTCAAGCGATTGAAGTTCTGTTAAACCAGGTCGAAGCGGGCCCCGTGGAGTCAGGGCCATCCTACCCGGCCCAGTCGGTGGAACAGAGCCGGGAGGTTTTCCGGCGGCCGGAGCAGAGTGTCCGGGACGGCATTCAATCAATGCAGAGGCGTCTGCAACAAGGAACGGGCATCGATCCCTTTCTGCTGGGGAATGCCCGGTTAGTCCTTCTCCTGCTCCAAGACCGGTCACTACCGCTGGAGGTCCGTGCCGCTTTTTCTGACCTGATGGGAAGGCACGTCGGGTGGCAGAAACTGCCATTCATGATGGCAATGCTGAAACGGTATGAGGAAAAGGGGGATATCAAGGCTCTTTCACTGGAGTTTCTGGCCGGTTATTTTTTGCAGATGCCTTGGGCCTGGGACATTATGGTGGAAGAGGGACTGCGCCGAACGGGTCCGCTGGGCGGGCTGAAAAATCGGCCCCCTTTTGATCTTCGATCCATTGTCCCCGAAGACCGACCGGCCGCCTGGCGCTTTGCCTATGCCGCCACCCGTCTGGCGGGGATGGCGGAGGAACAGGCGGCCCTGATTTTAAAAACCGTGGCCGCTGTTCCGGTGGAGGCCGACGCGGCGCTTTTGCACCGGCGCTTGGAACGGCTGGCCGCCTTGACCTATCCGGTCGATCGGAACGTCTTTCGTTTTTTGGAAAACTATGCGGCGGCCCAGGATCCGGGCGGGGCCAAACTGAGACATTTTCTAACCCGCCTGGAGGCGCGGAGTGAAGCGGAGAATCATTGGCGCTTTCAAATCATGGTGGATTCTCTTCGGAAAGCCTATCCCCATTCCATTATTGCCGCCCAGGATCAACTGGAATCGGCCCTGGAGGATTTGGCCGGGCGGGATCCGGCGGAGGGCTGGGATATTCGCGACACGATTGCCCTGCTGACCTACTCCCTCGATCGGAATGTGGGAGAGGCGGCCGCCGCCGCCTTATTGCGAAATCTGGCGCTCGCGGTGCAAGGTTTTGCCAGGATCGGAGGAAAAGAGGAAGAGGCAGGGGAAGATCGTCTCACCCAGGTCATCAGGGAGTTATCGGCTCCTTCCCGGCTTACCGCCTCCTTGCGCGATTGGGCCAGGGGGATGGAACATCCCCAATGGAGTGATCCGCTGGCCGATCTTTTGAAACGACAGCCGGACAATTTGTCTGTTGTTCAATCGCTTTTGATCGCCTTTTATCTCCAGCGCCGCTTGGAACAACCGGAGGGAAAAATTTTGGAACTTTTGAAAAGGGAGAGGGAACTGTCCGCTCTTGAAAATCCCGGCGGAAAAATAAAAAACGCTCCGCATTTAAAACATGCCCTCGCGGAGGTGTATCATTTTTTTCTGTCTTCCAGCCTGTTTGCCGATGCGACCGAGAGGCGGATAGCTCGCTTGACCGCCCTGCGGGAGGATATCGAGACGGTCGAGGTGATTCCAGAAACCTGGCATGCATCGGTGGTTGATTTTCGCGTCACCCGGCGCGGAGGCCAGACCTTTTTGATGGAAGTCAAAACGCTCTACTGGGATCATCGCGGCCCCCTGACGGTTCTCATCGAAAGGCTGTGTGACCGGGTCGCAAAAGCCGGGAAGCAATTGAAGATCCAGAGGGCGATCAGCCGTGATCAGGGAGGGGATGATTTGATTGTGGTGAGCATTCGGGTTCCGCCCGGAAGACGGCTGGGACCGGAGGCTATGGAAAAACTGCGCCGCGCCGCCCGGGTGACCCTTGTGGTGAAAGGGTTGGAATTTGTGAAGGCCGTGTTGGTCGAACAGCAGGAGCTTTAAACCAGGGCCTTTCCCAGGCGTTTCAGGACTCTTTCCTTCCCTAAAATAACCAACACTTCAAAAATCCCCGGGCTGACCGTGGTGCCGGTGAGGGCCGTGCGGAGCGGCTGGGCCAGGTCGAGCATTTTTTGGATGCCCAGCTCTTGTTGGGCCGCCGCGAAAGACTGTTTGATCTCCTCCTCGTTCCATCGTGAAAGGGCCTGGAATTTTTCCAGCAATGGTTTTAAATGTTTTTTTCCTTTTTCATCCAGCCACTTCGCCTTTGCCTTTTCATCCCAAACCACCTCGTCTCTAAAATAAAAGGCCGAGATTTCGGCCAATTCTTTTAAGGTTTTGCCCCGTTCTCTTTCCGAATGAAGGGCCTTGGCGGCGTATTCGGCATCCTCCACCTTCAGGCCGAGCCCCTTCAGGTAGGGTTTGGTCTTCTCAACCAATTCCCGCTCCGAGAGTTTGGCCAGGTGCTGGCTGTTGACCCAGGTGCATTTGCCAATATCAAAGATAGAGGGCGATTTGCCAACTGCGTTCAGATCGAACTTTTCGATCAACTCTTTTTTCGTGAAAATTTCCTGATCGCCCGAAGACCAACCGAGACGGGCCAGGTAGTTGAGCATGGCTTCGGGCAAAAAACCCTGCTCCTGATATTCCACCACGGAAACGGCCCCGTGCCGCTTGGAAAGCTTCTTTTTGTCGGAGCCGTGGATCATCGGGAGGTGGGCGAATTGGGGGACGGCAAAACCCAAGGCTTCATAAAGTTGAATTTGGCGCGGGGTGTTGTTGAGATGATCGTCGCCGCGGATGACGTGCGTGATTTTCATCGTCACGTCATCGACCACCACGGTCAGGTTGTAGGTCGGCGTCCCATCGGTGCGCAGAATAATCATGTCATCGAGTTCCTTGCGATCGGTAACTATTCTTCCGCGGCAAATGTCATTGAATTCGACGAGACCTTCCTGTGGGGTCTTAAAGCGAATACAGGACGGTTTTCGTTCCGTAGTCCGTAGTCCCCGGTCCCCGGTCCTGCATTTCCCGTCATACTTCGGCTTCCCCCCCGCGGCCAGCAAGGCCTTCCGCTTGACCTCCAACTCCTCCGGCGTGCAGTAACAGCGATAGGCCTTTCCCGCTTTCAGCAATTTTTCCACGTGTTCCCGGTAAACAGCCAGCCGCTCAAACTGATGAAAAGGTCCTTCATCCCATTCCATCCCCAGCCACTCCATCCCTTTTAAAATAGATTCCAAGAATTCTTTTGTGGAACGCTCCTGATCGGTGTCCTCTATTCTTAGGATAAAGGTTCCCCGGTGATGGCGCGCAAAGAGATAGTTGAACAGGGCGGTGCGCGCCCCGCCGATGTGGAGGTGGCCGGTCGGAGAAGGAGCAAAGCGGACGCGAACGTTATTGGTCAACTTTATCCCTCACTTTCTCGATGGGATGGTTCTCTTCCTCTTTCATTCTTTGTTTGAGTGTCGGCCAGCCGTTCCTTTTTTCATCCATCAATTCCTCGGTGAATTTTCCCGTGCAAATTTCATTTAAGATGACGCGCATCTCCTGGGCGGTTTTTTCGTTGATGATCCGGGGACCGCGCGTCAAATCGCCGTACAGGGCCGTCTGACTTATTTTTTGGCGAAAGCCCTGGATGCCGTATCGGTAAAGGTTTTCCGCCGTGGTCCCCTTGATTTCCTTGAGGCAGGAGTAATAAGCCACCTCCGGATTGTAGCCGGCGGCCACCAATGTTTCAAAGGCTCGTTTCACCAACGCGTTGATCCCGCCGCAGACGACCACCTGCTCGGCAAACAGGTCGGTTTCGGTTTCTTCCTTAAACGTGGTTGGAAAAAGTTTTACCTTTTTGCCGCCGATTGCTCCGGCGTAGTCTTCCACCAGCCGGTAAGCGGTATCGTCGGCGTCTTGATGCACGGCGGTCAGAATGGGGACCTCTTCTTTTTCCAAATAATTTTGACGAAGGGCCGTGCCGGCCAGGGCGGGGGCAACCAGCAGGCAGTTGAGATCGGGACGGGGAACAATCTGCTTAAAATGAATGTTAAACCCGTGCGCGAAAATCAGCGAGGCCCCCTTGGGAAGGTTCGGTTCCAGATATTTTTGATAAAACTCCGGCTGGGCCGTGTCGGGGATCAGCAAAACGGCAATGCGCGCCCGGGCGGCGGCCTTCGCGGGATCGGTCAAAATCTCCAATCCCTGGTCTTTAGCCTCTTGAATCCTTGAACTGCCTGGCCTAAGATGAATTTGAATTGGCCAGCCAGAGCCTTTGGCATTCAAAGCCTGGGCTCGGCCTTGTGAGCCGAAACCAAAAATGGTGATCGAAAGGGGCATCTCTCATGAAGAACAATCATAAAATGGAAATCATTGTCAAAGACATTCCCGAGGAGGGATTGGAGCTTGATTTTGATGCGGGGAGGACCCCCTGGTTCTTGCAGGTGTTGAGGGATGCGCTGGGAAAACAGCATGCCAAGGAAGATCGGGCCCAAGGGCATCTGTCCCTGTTGCGAATCGGGGAGAATATCGATTGCGAGGGGCGGGTCGAATGTGACTGTCATCCCACCTGCTGTCGGTGTCTGAAGGTTTTTCACCATCATTTGGATGTTCCCGTTCACCAGATACTGGCCCCGCTTTATGAAAGCGAGCGTCAGCTCAAACTGGAGCAAAAAGAGGAGGTGGAGCTGGTCAAGGAGGATTTGGAGTTTGCCTATTATGAAAACGACCGGTTCGATTTGGGCGACATGGTTCGGGAACAAATCATCTTGAGCCTTCCGCTGCAGCCTCTTTGTCAGGAAGCCTGCAAAGGCCTCTGCCCGGTTTGCGGCAAAAACCTCAACGAAGGCCCTTGCCAATGCAAAGCCCGGGATGTTCAAACCCGCCGAATCCCCCTCAAGGCTTTTAAACGGGGTTGACTTTTTGAATCCTTTTGGATAGTTGAAGCCGCCATGGCCGTTCCGAAGCGAAGAAAATCAAAGGCAAGGCGGGATACGCGGCGTGCCATTCATCGCCGCCCCCCCCGTGTGACTTTAAACTCCTGTCCCCGTTGCGCCGAGCCCAAATATCCCCATCGGGTCTGTCGGCACTGCGGCTTTTACGCCGGCAAGGATATTTTGTTTCTCGAAAGGAACGCGTAACCATGGCCCTGGAGGGGAGAATCCGCGAAATCGTTTCGGAGCAGTTGGGGATATCCGAAGAGGAAATCCAGGAAGACTCCCACTTCGGCAAAGATTTGGGGGCCGACTCGCTCGATTTCTGCGAGTTGATCATGGCCCTCGAAGAGGAATTCGATATCGAGATTTCGGAGGAAGAGGCCGAAAAGATCGACGACTTTCAAAAGATGGTCCAGTACCTCGAAAGCCGAACGCAATAACTACATTTCCCCCTTCGTCGGTATCCCGTATTTCTTCAACAAATTACGAATGTGTTTGCGATCCACCTTGGCCTCGCGGGCGGCCTTGGAAAGGTTGTAGCGGTTCCGCTTCAACAGTTCCTCCAGATATTCCTTTTCGAACACCTCCGTGATTTGTTGTTTGGCCTCTTTGAAAGGCAAATGGGTATCGATCCGCATCCGGTCGGTTCTCTCCTCTTGATCCCCCATCTCGGCAAAGATAAAATCGAGATGGTTCCTGGCAATGGCGTTCCCCTCCACAAAGGTGGCGGCCCGCTCGATCACGTTGGCCAGTTCGCGCACATTGCCGGGCCATGGATAGCGCATCAGGAGTTTCAGGGCGTCATCTTCCACCCGGGTCACTTTCAGGCCGGTGGCGGTCTTGTTGAATTTGCTGTTGGCCAAAAGTCTTGCGACGATCAACGGGATGTCTTCGACCCGGTCTCTTAACGGAGGAAGCAAAATTTTAACCACCGACATCCGGTAGTAGAGGTCCTCGCGAAAACGTCCCTCGGCGACATCTTTTTTCAGAGTCCGGTTGGTGGCCGAGATCACGCGGACTTCGATGCGGGTGGAATTGTTTGCCCCCACGCGCCGCACCTCGCGGCTCTCCAGCGCGCGAAGCAGTTTGGGCTGCAGGTCGATCGGCAGTTCGCCGATCTCGTCCAAAAATACCGTTCCCCCCTTAGCCGATTCAAAGATGCCGGGCCGGGAGCGGACCGCGCCGGTAAAGGCCCCTTTTTCGTGGCCGAACAGTTCCGATTCGATCAGGTTGGGAGCCACGCCGGTGCAGTCGAAGACGACGTAGGGATTGAGTTTGCGGGTGGAGTGTTCATGGATAGCGCGGGCGACCAGGTCTTTTCCGGTGCCGGTCTCTCCCTCGATGATCACGGTGGCGTTGGAGGGGGCAATTTTTTCGAGAATCGCAAATATCTGGCGCATCTTGCGGCTCTTGCCGACCATGGCGCCGAATTCCTCCTTGCTGGAAGGTTCCACCGCCACTTTTTCGTCAAAGGCGCGGAATTCCATTTCGCTGTTGCCGATTTTGATTACATCCCCCGGCGCCAGGTAAGCCTCTTTGACCTTGGAGCCGTTCAGGTAGGTGCCGTTGGTGGAACCCAGATCGCGCAGCAAGAAACTGTCCGATTGATATTCGATCTCCAAATGATTGCGGGAGACCGTCTTGTCGGCCAGGACGATGTCATTCGTCTCCCGTTTGCCCACCGAGACCAGGTTCTTGTTGAGCGTTATCTTTTTTCCCTTGTTGGGACCTTCGATTACCACCAGCTGGCACTTGCGCAACGAGACAACCTCGGGCGCCTCGTCCACTTTCAGCAGGTCCGTTTTGGTTTCAAAATCTTTTTCTTTTTCCATACAGGCCTCCTCACCTAACTTTTTTCCAATTCTACATTAAAAGACTTGTTTTCACTATCCTGAAGGTCAAAGGCCTTCACCCACGGCTTGTAGCCGGGCAGTTCCACCCGGAGTGTGTGCGATTTGTCCCGCTGGACCTTTTTGATGATCATGGGGGTCCCCCCCATTTTTTGGCCGTTCAGATAAACATCGGCCCGCGGCGGATACGAATTGATGTTGATTTTTCCAAAGAGGGCCCCCAACGTACAGTTCATATTTTCCGTCAGCCCCGCGCCCAACAGCAAGCTCCATCGGCAGGGGAGCATATCGGCTCCCTTGCTGACCATGACCTTCACCGAGCCGGCAGGCACTTTGAGGGAGGCCGGGGTGGTTCCCTTATGCTCCCCATTGACAAAGACATCGGCCCCGGCGGGGGAGGAGGTCACCCGGATGCTTGCAAACCCGTCCTGCCGGACCGGCTTGGGTTTTCCCGTCTCTTTCGGTTTTTCAATCTCTCTCGGCTTGACCTCCTCTACTTTCGGTTTTTTGATCTCTTTCGGTTTAACCTCCGGCGGAGCCGCCATGGCTAATTTTTCCTTGACGGAGAGTGGTTGGATGCCGGTGATGTCGATTTTTTTCTCCAGCGGCTTGAAATCATTTCTTTCCAGGCGGAGGACGTAACTTTGACCGACGGGCAATTTTTCCAGCGTGGCGGGGGTGACCTTGCCGGTGTCTTCGGTATCCAGAAAAATTTTGGCGCCGGCCGGTTCGGTCTCCACCAAAACCGTCCCAAACAGTTCCTTGGCAACCGGCTCCAGGGAGGCCATCACCTTTTGCGGGGAGGCGGAAACCAGCGTCACCGGCTGTTCAAAATCTTCATAATCGGGTTTGGAAAGGGTGATGCGGTATTCGGTTTTCAAATTCAAATCCTCGAGGGTGGTCGGGGTGATTTTGCCGGTGGCAATCCCGTTGACCAGGATGGCCGCACCCGGCGGCTCGGAAATAACGTTCAGGACGCCGGTGTTTTTGGAAAGGGTCACATCCAGGAAGAGCGGGTCGGTGTTGTTGAGGACGATGGTTTTTTCCAGCCGCCCGTAATTTTCCATGGCGAAACTGACGTAGTGTTTTGTGTTGAGAGCCAAATTTTCCAGGATGGCGGGCGTCCGGTGGGGGGTGGGGGCGCCGTTGAGATAGATGTCGGCGCCGGGGGGATCGGAACGAACGTGCAGGGTGCCGGTGGTCGCGGCCGGCGGCGGCGATGGAGCCGGCGGCAAGGTCCATTGCCAGGCCGCCCAGCCCAGACCGGCGATCAGAAGGAGGGCAAGCCCTCCCCAAAGGGCCGCCTGTTTTTTTCTTGGGGGAACGGTCGTCTCCCGGACGGTGATCGGGTGGGTCTCTTCTTTTCCTTTGGGCGTGAGCGTTTCCCGGTGGACGAAGGTTTCCTGCTTTTTGCCGGTGATCAGGCTGATCGAGCCGGTCCTGGCCTCCATCGCCTCTTGGTCCTTTTTCGATTTTTCTTTTTTCAGCTCGTCGGCAAAAAGTTCCTTGACGTAAACGGCCAGCTTGCGGGGCGAAAAGTCGGTGTAGGTGGCATACAGATATTTGGTGAGGGCCACCTGCATATCGCTGGCGGAGGGGTAGCGCTCCTCCACCTCATAGGCCAGGGCGCGGGCCAGTATCGTCTTGAGCGGCGCCGGAATGGAGGGGGGGAGTTTGCTCACGTCGATCCGGCTGGTCCGAATCTTTTTTAAAACCTCAAACTGGGATTCGCCGGTAAACAGTTTTTTGCCGGTCAGTGTTTCGTACAAGATGATCCCCAGGGAAAAAATGTCGGTGCGGGCGTCGATGTTTTTTCCCAGGGCCTGTTCCGGACTCATGTAGGCGATCTTTCCCTTCAGGATGCCGGCCATGGTGTGCGAAATGTTCATCGCCGCCTTGGCAATGCCGAAGTCGACAATTTTGACCTCTCCCTCATAGGAGATCAGGATGTTCTGCGGGGAGATGTCGCGGTGGACAATCCCCAGCGGCTGGTTGTTGGAATCCGTTTTGCGGTGGGCGTAGTCGAGTCCCTTGCAGATCTCGCTGGAGCAATAAGCGGCCAGTTCCATGGGGAGTTTTTTTTCCTTTTCACGCAGGCGGTACAAAATATCGCGCAGGTTGACGCCGTGGATGAACTCCATCGAGATGAAATAATCATTTTCGGCTTTGCCCAAATCAAAGACCTGCACGATATTGGCGTGGGATAAGACCACGGAGAGTTTGGCCTCGTCGATGAGCATGCTGATGAAATCCTTGTCTTCGGCGGCGTGGGGCAAAATTCTTTTGATCGCCAGGAGTTTTTCAAATCCCTCGGCGCCGTAGGTCTTGGCCTTGTAGATCTCGGCCATGCCACCGACGGCCAGTTTTTCCAGCAGGAAATATTTGCCGAATTGTTTGGGTTCGAATTCCGTCATATTAACTCACCATCATCCAAATCGCGGCCGCCGCGACCGCCAAACCCGCCGCCCCCCAAGCGGCATATTGCCAAGCCGAGATGGTTTTCTTTTTGTCAGCGGGCGCCGCCCCTTGTCCCCTTTCGATTTCCCTCAGATTCCAGGGTCCGCTGGTGGTAATAGAGCGGATGGTGATCTCCACCTGGGGGCCTTGATAATTCCAAAATTCTTCCGGGACCGGCTCACCCGGTTTCAAATTTTTAATCCTCATAAAATCCTGCCAGCCCTTGAGGAGAAAGCCGACATTGGCGATTTTTTTGCCGTCTTTTAAAACCAGTTCGGTGTCGACCATGGGAGCCCCGTGGCGGGGGATTGCTTTTTTGAAAAGAAACGATTGAATATCCGCCGCCGGAATTTTGACGGTTTTGAGGATACTGGCGTCCTGCTGGAATTTTTCCCGGTAGAGGGCGGCCTCGTCCTGCTTTTTGAAGGTGGGGAGGTCTTCCTGCCGGCGTTCCTCCCTCGGTTTGTCTTTTTTGGACTCGGTGGGGGCCTTGACGGTGTAAGCCGGCGGGACCTCCGGTTTGTCATCGATTCTGTGGACCATAAGCCAATCTCCTGGTGTCGTTTATTTATAGGGGCTTGCGTCGCCCCCTCCAGCAGCAAAGCTGCTGGAGCCTCCCCTCTCGCCGCCTTCGGCGGCTAGGGTGTTGATACTCCGCCTAAGGCGGCGACTCCACTACCCATTTTAGCCCTTTTGGCACGAAAGATGCAAGGAGGTAGGACAATATACATTATACGGCGTAACACTAGGTGCCTGGCACTTGGTGTTAATTTTGGCGCACGGTGTGGGCCCAATCGTAGAGGAGCTGGACCACGACGGTATCGAGAATAATCAGGATAAAGAGGACAATCATGGGGCTGAAGTCGAGGCCGGTGCGGAGGAGGGCGCGGGGCATCCAGCGGCGGACCCAGTTGAAGGCCGGCTCGGTCAACTGGCGCAAGATGCGCACGATCGGGTTGTAGGGATCGGGATTGACCCAGGAGAGGAGGACGGAAATCGCCACAACGAAGGTATAGAGGTTAAGGATCAGGTGGAGGATTTTGGCACAGGCAAGGATGATGTAACTTAAGGCATTCATAAATTAGTCATGAGTCATGAGTCATGAGTCATGAGTTCGGGGACCAAAAATTGCTGTCCCGATGCGCACGATAGTTGCTCCTTCCTCAATAGCCGCTTCAAAATCATGGCTCATCCCCATCGAGAGTTCCGTCAACGGCTTCGGGTATAAATACCGGTCATTGATGGTTTTGAGAAGCAAAAAAAGTTTTCTAAAATAAGGCCGCGATTTTTCGGGATTTGGGTCCTGGGGGGGAATCGTCATTAGTCCCCGCAGATCGATGTTGGCAAGTTCTTTGAGTTTGGGAATTAAATCGAGGGCGGCCTCCGGCGAGAGGCCGGTCTTGGTTTTTTCCCCCGCGAGATTGATTTCCAACAGACAGGCCAGCGGTTTTTCGGCTCGTTGTTGGATCGCCTCCGCCAGTTCCAAAGAATCCAAGGAGTGAAGCCAGGAAATAACGGGCAAAATCTTGTTGACCTTGTTTTTTTGCAGGTGCCCCAAAAAATGCCACTCGATGTCCAGGGTGTTTAAAGCGAACTGTTTTTCCAGCAATTCCCGGGCATAGTTTTCACCGAAGGCGCGCAGGCCCGCCGTGTAGGCCGCCCGGATTTTATCGACGGGCTGGCCCTTGCTCACCGCTACCAAGGTGACGGATTGGGGGTCACGCCCGGCGCGCTTTGCCGCGGCGGTGATTTTTTGTTGGATAGATGAAAGGGTCTTCACGTTCTTTCTTTTTCCAGTTTTTCATTCTTTGGCAAGCCGTTCTAAAGAGGGCTCTCTCTTTTGGAGACAGGCCAAGCCGGCTGGATATTTTTTGCCTAGACTCCCTTCCGGGTATGCGGACGTTGTTTCGCCAATTCGCATAGCTCTTAAAATAGATGCCCAAAAAATCCGCCATTTCTTTTGCATCGGGCGGAAATCGGAAGGGCGTGTTGCTGAGAATCCACAGGCTTCTCTGCCAGTAATAAAGCAGTTCCCCAGGCGTTTGAAAGGGATAACGGGCATAGGCCTGTATTCTTTGTCGATTGTGGGATGCGATGAGGACCGGGAGATGAAAGGTTCGTTGAACGAGGAGGCGAACGGCCGGGTCCTCTTTCCAATAGGAATCCTGATGAGCGGCTATCGCTTCTCTTAACCTCAGGCCGTAAACCCTAGGATCAATCAGCAGGCGGAGGATTTGAGGATCCAAGACCCACTTTGATCCCGAAAGGGGACCCCTCTCGATCCGCCGAATGGTATCGGGATGTACACCCAGTCGATCGGCCATCTCCTCCAAACTGAGACCCAATTGAACCCGCCGTCTTTGGATTAAAGCCATCAGTCCGGTGGGGAGGGAGGGTGAAGGTCGAGGATGAATGTGGAGGCGAGAGGATCGGGATGCCGGATAGGAGGCCATTCGGTAGTGCCTCGGTATGGGCAGGGAGAGGAGTGTTCGACGTTCTCGTGAAACAAGAGGCAGCAATCCAATAAAAGTGGGATAAGCCGCCAAAAAAAAATCACCGGAAGAGACGGGGGGCGCGGAAGGGACAGTGTTTAATGCTTGAACCACGGCCCTCAATTTGGCGAATCCCGGCGGATAGGCATTCTCTCCATAAAGTGCCAGTGTGCTGAAATTGACTGGGGAACCAAGCGCCTCAGCCACTTTTTCGGCCAGATCACGCAATGAGAGGTGTCGGTCCACACGGGCCAAATCCAGGATGAACCCCAATCCCCTCTGCCTCAAGGAGGCAAGATCGGTTCGATCGGAAATTTCAAAAACGAGGAGTCCATTTCTTAATCTCTTAACTCTGAAAGCCCATTGCAGCTCCTCGCGATAAAGTTTAAAGAGAATTTCCCATGGTTTTTCAATTTTAAATAGATTAAAAATTTTTAACACCAGAGACAACTCGTTCGTCTTTGCGGTTTGCAAAAGCCTTTGGGGATCTCTCCCCAGTCCCAGCATTTCGCATAAAAGATAGAGAGGCATGCCGAGGGCCTTGGCGGCCATGACGGCAATATCCTTTAGGGTTGCGCCGTCAGGCAAATCCTGAAAATAAGCGTCCCCATCCGATTTTTTCTGCACCCATTGCAACAGCCGGTAAAGAAAAATGAGCCTTCTCCGCTCCGCCGGTTTTTTGCCGAGAAAGAATCTACGGGACAGATCAATCGGTCGGATCGGCACCACATCTTTTTGGCGGGAAACATATCGGTGGGTTACTTCCAATGGGACCAGGGCGTCAAAATATTTCCTCCGCCCTTCCTCCGGCAGGGCCCCGAAGGCATGTTCGAAACGCGCCAGCGTTTCTTGAATATCATTGCTTACAATCAAAAAGGTGCGATCGTTGTGAGTCGGAGGGGGCGCATCGACAATTTGATAGGGGATATGCGCAACCCCGGAGGGGAATCTTACCTCCAAAATTTGCTCACGGCTTAAAGCCTCTCGGATTTGGAAATGAACCTTCAAAATATCCGTGAATTCCTTCGGGGACAGTTTGTTACCAAGGCCCTCCGTCTCCGCGACATCCCGGGAGAGGCGCAAGGGGTCTGAAGTGTATTCGGGATGGGTAACATCCCACCAATATTCATCATTGCGGTACTTGAAAACGAGACGGTTATAGGCCTCCCATAAAGCCGTAAGAGTCCTTTTTTGATTTGCCGTCAGATCACGATAGACAGAAAATCGTTTTACAACATCCGGCGAGGTATCCAAACCGGTCATCAAAACCAGTCTGAGCCGCGCCTTGTCAACGGAGGGGTGGGGGGAGAGAGGCACGGCGATCGCCGCCGCGTTGGCGGCGGTGCGGATGGGGGAAGCGGGCCGACGGGCCGGGCTCCCGGCAGGGGCCGACAACTGAAATGCCGCGGCGGCGGTAAGCTGGGATGGACTCTGGAACAAACCGACGTTCGGTAAGGGGAAGCTTTCCGGAGGTCTCACCTGGGTTCGCCAAAAACTTAAGGACCTTTGGGCCGGTCCGCTGTTGTCCGGATGCTGAAGCCTGCCGGCGATCAGATCGCTGAATCGACGCCGGGCATCCCGGCTTGTGGCTTGGGTATACCAATCGGCCAGTTCGGCCAACTCGGAGGCTCCCTCCCCCGCGGCCAGCAATCCCCCCTCCAAAACATCAATGGCCAAGGCGGGGTCTTCGCCGGCGGCGTTCAACTGGGCCAGATAGTCGCCAAAGGCCCAAGGGGAGCTCAATGCCCCCATGGGGAGCGGAATAACGATGCCGGCGCCGGTACTCATGAAGCATCGACCACTAGGTTATTTCCTGTCTGCTTGTCAATGGGGGTCGATCTTGATAATTTAACGCTATGAGGGGGGTCAAAACCAAAGTTTTGTTCTTGGTTTTTTTCTTTTTGCTCGGTCACTGCGTCAATCTCCCCCGCTCTTTTCACGCCCTCCATTATAAAAATCAGAAAGTTTATATCGACAAAAATCATTATTACCAGGTCGGCCCTTTGTCGCAGGCATGGCGGAAAACGGCGGATAAAAATCCGGGCATCATTTTTAAACACGCGCAATGGAAGGCGACCCTGGCCACCGAGGCCATCTGCGGGGCGGATTTTGAAGATTTGCCCTTGAAAATGTTGACGAATCATCTGTTGACGGGCCTGGAAAATTTTCAAAATACCAAAGAAGAGGACTGGCTGTTGAGCGGCCGCAAGGCCTTGTATACCGCGACGCAGGCCAGTTTGGACGGGGTGGCGGTCTGGCTGAATATTGTGGTGGCCAAGAAAAACCGCTGTCAGTTCGATTTCATGAGCGTGGCCCCGCCGGAGGCCGCGCAACCGGTCACGCGCGATTTTTTGCAATTTGTGAAAGGATTTAAATACTGATGGCCAGCACTATCCTGTCGTTTTTTGAATATCTGGGCGGTCTTTCCTATTTGGCCGCCAAGACTTTTTTGAATCTGTTTCGCTACCGGATCGATTTGGGAAGCGTGGTTTATCAAATCAAGGCCATCGGCAACAAATCTTTTTCGCTGGTCGCCCTGGTGGCCGTTTTCACCGGCATGGTGATGGCCCTGCAACTGGCGGTGGGGCTGGGGCGCTTCGGCCTCAAAATCTACATCGGCCAGGTGATCGGCCTGGCGATTGTGCGGGAGCTGGGGCCGGTCCTGAGCTGTCTGATGATCGCCGCGCGGGTCGGCTCCGGGATCGCCGCTGAGTTGGGCTCGATGGTGGTGACCGAGCAGGTCCTGGCCATTGAGGCGATGGGGGCCAATCCCATTTCGAAGCTGGTGATCCCCCGTGTCCTGGCCTGCGTGATCGCCTCGCCGCTGTTGACCGTGATGGCCATTTTTATCGGTGTGGCGGGGGGGATGTCGATCACCCTCATGGAGGCGGGGGTGACCTGGCGTTTTTACATGGACCAGATTTTATCCACCGTGATCATGCAGGATTTTATTCAGGGGGTCGGCAAGACCTTTTTCTTCGGATTTTTTGTCGCCCTGATTGCCTGCTACCAGGGGTTGCAAACGACCGGCGGGACCGAAGGGGTGGGAAAGGCCACCACCCGCGCGGTGGTATATTCCGCGGTCATGATTTTTGTTTCGGATTTCTTTTTGACGAAGTTGTTTTTAATCTTATGAACACTCGCTCGATAGACCTGCTTCGGAACGCGGCCGGGGAGGGAGGGGCGAGAAGTACCCGCGCGCAGGGGTGTTGCGGGATTTAGCGGGAGATTTAGGGGGTATATCCTTGATCGTCCGGGCCTATCACAATGGAGGAGTTGCCCCCTAGCGAGATCCCGCAACACCCAAGCGCGGGGGAATCTTCGAGCCCCTCCCTCCCCGGCCGCGTTCCGAAGCAGGTCTATCGAGCGAGTGTTCATAAGAT
>JACQMB010000032.1 GCA_016203765.1 Deltaproteobacteria bacterium | reverse complement strand
TTACAAATGCCGTCAGCGTCCGCGTCGTCATCACAGCCATCTCCCCGTCCATCCCCGTCGGTATCGGTTTGGGGAGGGTTGAAGAGGTGGCAGTTATCCACCCGGTCGTCGATGCCGTCGCCGTCCTCGTCAAATTCACTTGTTGTTCCACCGCCGTCCGAACCCGATTCCTCCAGCAAAAGGGAGAGGATGATCGGCAGAGGGTTGTCCGGAACGAGCGGATTAAATCCAAACTCGATTTCCCACCCGTCCCAAAATCCGTCGCCGTCGGTATCGGGATCGACAGGGTCGGTTCCGAACCCGCCCTCTTCTTCATCGGTCAAGCCGTCGCCGTCAACGTCGTCGTTGGGAGCGCAATCGGTCATGGCTCGGCCGACCGCGCCGAGCGCATTCACAATCGCCCCAGTGACGGTCAATCCAGTCCAGTTTCCATTGGGAGTTGCCGTATCGAGCAGTATCTGTCTGATCTGCGCCACCGTTAACGCAGGACACTGGGACCAAGCCAGGGCCGCGACACCGGTCACCATGGGGGCAGCCATCGAGGTTCCCGTCATGTTTCCATAGGCGTTGGTTGGGATCGTGCTACGAATACCCGTTCCGGGAGCCGCCAGGTGGACCGAAACAGCGCCGAAATTGGATGTAAACTGGCGGGCTTCGGTGTTGGTGGCATTCGCCACTTGGAGGGTATTGGGAAGCGCCGCGAAGTTTCGATAGGCCACAAAGTCGGGATCGGTAGTGTTATCAATATCGATGCCACCCGCAGGGGTATTCCCCGCCGCATTGACGAACAGGACCGTATTTTGAATTGCCTGGACATCATTGATCATCCAGGCGCCATAGGTATAACTGTTGTTGATGATATCAACACCGTCGGCCACGGCGGCCGCGATCGCCGCCTCGCTGGCAGCCCCTGTAGAATAACAACTAAAAACCTGGGCGCCAGTAACAGGATCAACGATAACGTTATGCGTGCCTTTTCGATACAAGGCCAGCCTCCCGCTCCAAAAAACCCCGCTGACACCTCGGTTGTTATTCCCGACCGCGCCGATAATGCCCGCAACGTGTGTTCCATGGTTGTTACATTCGGGCCATGCGGTGGTGGGCTCGGTATCGCCATCAACAGGATCATCGTGAATGACAACATTCCCCGCCAGATCGTTATGATCTTCCTGAAACCCGCCGTCGGTCACACCCACGAGGACGCCGCCGGCATCGGTCGCAAGCCTCCAGGCGCGATTGGCCCCAATAAAGGGAAGCCCCCATTGGAATCGGTAAAGGCCATCGTTCGGTGTTTTCGGGAGGATTCTCGAAGCTGTCTCAATATAGTTATAGGAAGTCGTTTTTACGTCGCCGCGCGCGTCGAGCCTGGATTTGAGATCCTCCAGGCGCCTTTCATCTTCGAGATAGAGGAGATAGCGGTGGCGCAGGGTGGGAAGGCTTTCCCGCAGTTTCCTCCAGCGATAGGCGGGATATTTGCCCCGCGATTCTTCAAGAACGCGGTCGACATTGAACAGGAGACGGACTTGGTAGACACCCTGTTCCTCAAAAATGGTTTTGATTTCCGGATTTATGTTTTTCAGTTCATCCAGCCGTGCAACATCCTTGCCTTCGGGAAGTTCCCAAACGGCATTGTGAAATTGAACGAGGAATTCGTCTTTGACCCAATCTTTCTCCAAAATGGCGCCGCCGTTTGCCAGCGTGATCGCGGCCGCGATGGGATTCGTTATTGTTTCCGGTGATTCGGATTGGGGGAATTGGGGGAATGGAGCGGAGATATTTTCACTCCCTTCCGGAAGACGGAGGATGGTCTCCCCGCCGCAACCGACAACAACGAGGAGCAAAAGGAAAATCCATCGCCGCCGAAGGGGACCATCGGCATTCATAAGCCCCCCCTAGCCGGGTTCAAATTTCGCGTCAAGACTAGAAAACACCCCCCTTTTGCACCAGGTGGCAAAACGATACAAAAAACCCTTGCCAAGTGAAGCGAACTTCAGGCATAATCGCTTCATATTATGAAGCGATTATGCGGGGGCAAGGATGCCGTATCTTTGGCAGGATAAAAAATGGCCAAACCTGATCTGGAAGGGGGATATTTTGCTCCCCCTCATCAGCAAGGCACGTCTGGCGCAGGGAAGGCTTTTGACCAAGGTATCTCACTTGGGATTAAAACTCGGCCGCGAGGCCCAGGCCGAGATCCTGACGGAGGAGGCCGTTCAAACATCGGCCATTGAGGGGAAATCGCTCAATCGGGAGTCGGTTCGTTCCTCGGTGGCAAGACATTTGAGGCTGCCCACCGCCGGCTTGCCGCCTCCCGATCGTCATGTGGATGGCTTGGTAGAGGTTCTTTTGGATGCCACGCAAAACCATGACAAACCCCTGACGGCAGCCAGGCTTAAACGCTGGCAGGCGGCACTCTTTCCCACCGGCTTCTCCGGTCTCAAACGAATTCGCACCGGAAAGTGGCGGGACACGGAACGCGCCATGCAGGTTGTTTCAGGAACAACGGACCGGCCAAAAATCCATTTTGAGGCCCCTCCCGGAAATAGGGTGCCAAAGGAAATCAATCAATTCCTTGCCTGGTGGAAGACTTCCCTGAACAAGGAAGACGGCCTGCTTCGGTCCGGCCTGGCCCATTTTTATTTTGTAACCATCCATCCGTTTGAAGACGGCAACGGCCGCATCGCCCGCGCCTTAACCGACATGGCTTTGGCGCAGGATGAAAAAATTTCCACACGGTATTACAGCCTCTCTTCCCAAATCATGGAGGAGCGAAGAGACTATTATGCAATCCTCGAGACGTCTCAAAAGGGAAGTGTGGATGTTACCGAATGGTTCCGGTGGTATTTGTGCTGTTACGGGCGTGCCGTGGAGAAAGCCGAAAAACTGCTCGCGAATGTTTTGGCCAAGGCCGGCTTTTGGGAACGTTATCGTGAAACGGAAATGAATGAACGTCAGCGTAAAGTGGTCAACCGGCTCCTGGATGCCGGCAAGGGGGGATTCCACGGCGGTTTAACGACTCGTAAATACGTGGCCCTGGCCAAGGTGAGCCGGGCAACCGCCTTTCGGGAAATCTCGGATTTATTGGTCAGAAAAATCCTCCGCCAAAATCCCGACAAAGGCCGAAGTACCAGTTATGACCTGAATTGGCTGGAAATAAGTGAGTGAATGTTACGGCGAGACAGAATAAACAATGCCACGGCCGCTGAACTTGTGCTAAAATGGCATAAAGTTTGCACAACTATTGGAATTTAGGAGAGTTTTATGCCGGAGCCGCAAACCGCCGCGGGACAAGAAACCCTGGGAAATAGCCCATTTATGCGGCTAAACCAGCTGATCGCTAAGTATTCCGATCTCTTTTTGGCGGGGTTGGTCGTCCTCGTCATGATGATGATTGTTATCCCCGTCCCCAAACAACTTTTAGACGTTTTGCTCACCGTCAACCTGACCGGCGGGATAATTATCCTGCTGGTTTCCCTCTACATTACTGAGGCCCTGCGTATCGCCTCATTTCCGACCATCCTGCTGATTGCCACCCTCTACCGCCTGGCCCTCAACATTTCCTCCACCCGTCTGATTCTGTCCCAGGCCGACGCCGGCGAGGTGATTCGCGCCTTCGGTGATTTTGTGGTCCGCGGCGACGTGATCGTCGGTTTCATCCTGTTTACCATCATCACCCTGATCAACTTTATCGTCGTGGTGAAAGGGGCGGAGCGCGTTTCCGAAGTGGCCGCCCGTTTTACCCTGGACGCGATGCCCGGAAAGCAGATGTCCATTGATGCCGATCTGCGCGCTGGCATTATCAACGTGGAGCAGGCCTTGGAGCGGCGGCAACATTTGCAGAGGGAGTCCCAAATGTACGGCGCGATGGACGGGGCGATGAAATTCGTGAAGGGAGACGCGATTGCCGGCATCATTATTATTTTGATCAATATCATCGCCGGTCTGATTATCGGCGTGACCCGCCGCGGGATGGAGATCGGGGACGCCGTGCAGCTCTACTCCCTGCTGACCGTCGGTGACGGCCTGGTCCAGCAGGTCCCGGCCCTGATTATTTCCGTTTCGGCCGGTGTGGTGGTCACGCGCGTGACCTCCGAGATGGAAGGTTCCAATCTGGGCCGCGAAATGGTCACACAAATCACCGCCTATCCGAAGGCCCTGATCATTACCACCGTCATCCTGCTGGCGATGGCCCTGGTGCCGGGTCTTCCCAAGATTCCGTTTATACTGGTTGCCTCCCTTTTGGGGACGTTGGCCTTTTTTCTGGTCCGTTCCAGACAAAAGATGGTCAAGGAGGTGATGGAGCGGCCCAAAGAGGAAGTGGTCAAAAAAGCGGTCAAGAAGCACGGCGATGTTTTGCCTTTCATCATGCCCTCGCCGATTTCTCTGGAGGTGGGTCAGGCGCTCATTCCCTTTGTGGATGACAAACAGGACGGCGGGCGGTTTATCAATGAGCTGATTCCTCTGTTAAGGCATGGGCTCTACTATGAACTGGGCGTCAACTTTCCCGGCGTGCAGGTGAGGGGTCAGACCGTCGACATGGAGCCGGAGTCCTATGTCATCAATATCAATGAGGTGCCGGTGGCTCAGGGGAAGGTGATGCAGAAGTGCATCCTGGTTGGTGAGCCTTTGGAACAGCTTTCGCTGTTTAACATTACCGGAACGGAAACCATCCACCCGATCGACGGCTCCGTAGTTACCTGGATCGACGCCAAATACAAGGATGTGGCGATACAAGCGGGCTTTAGAATGTGGGACATCGCCGAGTATCTCATTTTGCATCTCTCGCACGCCCTGCGCAAACACGCCCACGAATTTTTGGGGGTGCAGGAGGTGCAAACCATGCTGACCGAGCTGGAAAAGTCGCACCCGGCCCTGGTCAAAGAACTGGTTCCGAAAGTCATCACGCTCCTGCAACTCACTGAAATTTTTCAGCGGTTGGTCCAGGAGGATATCGCCATCCGTGATCTCAAAACCGTTTTTTCCACGCTGGCCCAGTGGGGTGATATAGAACGCGATACGTTGATGCTGACCGAACATGTCCGCGCGGGATTGAAACGCTACGTCACGCACAAATATGCCGGTTCCGCCAACACGCTGGCGGTCTATCTGTTGGATCCCGAAATCGAAGACATGGTAAAGAACGCGATCCGCCATACCGAAAAGGGAAACTACCTGGCGCTCGATCCCGAAGTCACGCAGGAGTTGATTGAAGCCGTCGGCAAAGAGATCGCCTCGCATCCCTTTCCGCCGGGGGCCCGGCCGCCGGTCATTTTGACGATCGCCGAAATCCGCCGCTATTTTCGCAAGATCATCGAGGCCGAATTTCCCCAGCTCTCGGTTTTATCTTATCAAGAGCTCTCCGAAAATCTGCGCATCCAGCCGATCGCCCGTGTCACCATTGCCCCCGAAATCCTCCAAAAGGCCCAGGCGGCCTAAAAAGTATTTGCTCAAGGGGGTCATATAATATATAATGGCGTTGTTAATGAACTGTAAGCCTCTCCCATACTTCCTGTTGCTTCACATCTTTTTTGTTGCCGCCTCTTTGTCGGCCGCCGATATCAAAGTTGACACCGTCGCCGATGAGTATTGTGAGGAAACGGATGAAACCTGTTCGTTGCGGGAGGCGATCGAGGCGGCCAATACCAATGCCGCCGTCTGCGGCTGTCCGGCCGGCGAGGCCGAGCCGGTCTTTGACAATATTCCTTTGCCCGCCGGGATTTATGAGTTGAGCCGCGGGAGCGGTGCGGCGGACACCAACGCCTACAACGATTTGGATATCGCATCCAGTCTTAACATTCTCGGTCCCGATACGGGATATGCCGTTGTTTCAGGCCGGGGTCTCATGAGGGTTTTTGAAATCCATTCGGGGACCGTAATGTTTTCCCAACTGGCGATTCAATATGGATTGGCCAGCCCGGAAAACGGCGGGGGGATCCTGGTTCGGGGAGGGATTTTTACCGGACGGCGGATTACCCTAACCT
>JACQMB010000008.1 GCA_016203765.1 Deltaproteobacteria bacterium | reverse complement strand
TCGGCCAGCTTGCCGGAAAACCCCTGGATATTGATCAGGGGGCCTCGAAGATCGTGGGAGACAATGTGCAGGATTTCCTCCATCTCCTCATTGAGCAAGGCCAGGCGGCGGTTGATGGTCTCCAGATCGCGATTGGTCAGTTGGAGGTTGTCGACCAGTTTTTTGTTTTCCAAGGAAAGCCGGATTTCACGGGCCGCCTTCTTCAACAGGACTTTCAACTCATCCATGTTGATCGGTTTTAAAATATAGGCGTAGGCCCCCCGGTTCATGGCATCGATGGCGAGTTGCAAAGAGGTATTGCCGGTCATCATAATGACCGCCGAGTCGGGGTCCATCTCTTTCACCTGCTGAAGAATTTTAAGCCCGTCGATGTCGGGGAGTAAAATATCGGCCAGGATCAAACTCCGGGTCTGATGGGTAATCGCCTCGAGGGCCTTCTTGCCGCTGGCAAAGCCTTGAACATGATAGCCGCTCTCCGCTAAAATGTCCTGAAGGGTTTCCCTGGCATCCCTTTCATCTTCTATGAGGATGAGCGGGAAGGCGTCGTCGGCGGCCTTTGTTTTCGCTTTATCTCCCATACTTCGTCCATCACGCGAATCAATCGCTCCACATCGATCGGTTTAAACAAACAGGTATAGGCCCCTTTTTCCACCGCCTGCTGAATGCTCTCTTCCACCGTATAACCGGTAACCATGATCACCGGCACCTCCGGGCGGATTTTGTGGACCTCCTCAAATGTCTTGACCCCGTCGAGATCGGGGAGCTTGATATCCAGAAAAATGATGTCAAAATTTCCCTGCCGGACCAAATCGATGGCCTCATGACCGGTCTTCGCCGTGGCGACCTTAAACCCCCTCCCCTCCAACAGATCCTTGAAGGTCTCCCGGTCTTCCAGGCGGTCATCCACGACCAGGACCAGCATCTTTTTCAAGACCCGTTCGATCGTCGAGACAATCCGTTCGATATCAAAGGGTTTATAAATAACCGTATAGGCCCCCTCGATAATGGCCTCCCGCACCAGGTCTTCCACCGCGTAGGCTGTCATCATGATCACGGCCGCCCCCTCATCGACCTTTTTGATTTCACGGAAAGTCTGCACCCCGTTAATCCCCGGCATCCGAATATCCATGAAGATGATATCGTATTTGGCTTGCTTTACCTTATCAATGGCCTGAAAACCGTCTTCGGCCACATCGACCAGGAAACCTTTGTCGGTCAAGATATCGGTGAAGGTCTCCAGCATGCTCGGTTGATCATCCACAATCAAAATTTTGACATCCTTCTTATTGTTCACGATGCCCCCTCATTCCCCGTGGGGAGGTCGATCGTAAAGGTCGTCCCTTTGCCGACCTCGCTGGTCACCTTGATTTTTCCATGGTGTCTTTCCACAATGCCGTGACTCACCGCCAGTCCCAGACCGATCCCCTTCGATTTGGTGGTGAAAAACGGGTCGAACAATTTTTTCAGATTCTCCTTGGGGATGCCGCAACCGGTATCGCGAAACTCCGCCTCGACAAAATCTTTTTCCTTGTGGGTGCGAATGTTAAACATCCCCCCCGACTCGCTCATGGCCTGAACGGCGTTTGACATGACATTGATAAAGACCTGGCGTACCTGATCCCGGTCGATCATGGCGTTGGGGAGGCTCGCATCCAACTCCTGGGAGAGGACCACGTTTTTAGGGATATCCAGGCTCGCCAACGCGTCCCGAATGATGTCATTCACGGAGGCCGGCGCCAGGGAAGGCTTGCGCGTGCGGGAAAACCCAAGGAGGTCATTGATGATCTTGGTCGAATTTTCAATTTCGTGTTGCATGATGTTGAGGTGTTTGTCCACCTTTTCATCCCTCCCCGCCAACTTCATTTTGAGAAAATAGGCCGCGTTTTTAAGAACCCCCAGGGGATTTCTCAGTTCATGCCCCACCCCGGAGGCCAGCTGTCCCACGGCCGCCAGTTTTTCCTGCTGGACCAGTTTTTCCTGGGTCTCCCGGAGCTCCTCGTTGGCGGCCTCCATCTCTTCATTGGCCGATTTCAACTCCTCGTTCGCGGTCTGCAATTCTTCATTGAACGTCTGGATCTCCTCATTTTTGTCCTGAATAGACTGGGTCATGCTGTTGAAGGAGGCGGCCAGCTCGCCGACCTCGTCCTTGGACCGGATCGGCGCCCGTTGGGAGAGATCTCCGGCGGCAATCAGTTCGGTGACGCGGGAGAGTTGTTGAATGGGAACAAGGACGTTGCGGCGAAGCAGAAAGATCATTAAAAAACCGATCACGAGGAAGGAAACCAGGGTCAGGAGCAAAATTCGATTTCTGGCCTGGGCGGCCTGCCCGTGAACGTAGGCCATCGACATGGACGCCTCGACGACCCCGATCAGCGTTTGATCCTTCGAAAAGACGGGGACGAGGGAGCTAAAGAGATTTTTTCCCTCCACCGTTTCATACCTCTGGTGGGGTTTTTTGTTTTGTAAAACCTCGCGGAGATCCTCAAATTCCCCCGCCTTGTTTTTTCCCAGCCATTCCCGATCGGTATCCCCGATGACCACCCCCTCGGCATTATAAACAATCAGCTCAGCAACCCCTTCGGTCTTGCCGATTTTTTCGGTCAGGCTTTGCAAATAGTCCTGACCGGCCTTGTCGTCGCTCAACACCTTTTCCAGATTGAGAGCGACCACGCTGGCCAAAAGATCGGCCTGGTCTTTGAGCGTTACGGTCTTCGCAACCTCGGCCAAGTCGACATTGACCTCTCCAATCCCAACGATTTCGCGTTTTTCCTCCCTTTCCAGATAAATCGGGAAGGCATTGCTGTAGAGGTTTTTCCCTTCAACCGTCTCCGTTCCCTGAAAAGTCCTGCCGGTCTCCAAGACCTTTTTGACATCCTCAAAATCCTCGGCCTTGGTTTGACCGATCCATTCCCGGTCGCTGTCCGCCATCACAATTCCCTGCGGGTCATAGATGATAATTTCGTTGATTCCCGGAAGCCCGCCCAACTTTTCCGTCATCTCTTGCAGATAGCCCTTGTCATCAAAATTGTCGGACATCAACTTGCCCACCGTCAGGCCGATGGAGTTGGAAAGGAGATCGGCCTCCCTCTGCATCTTTTCCGTTAAAACATTCTTTTGGCGGCCCACCATGACCAGAGAGCCGATCCCCATGACCAGGATTAAAGTAAAAACAACGGCCAGGGTGATTTTCGAAGAGAGGCTGAATTTCATTTAGGCGGTCCTCCTTTTTAATAAAAATCGTAAAGGAGCTGAAAGACGGCGTTCCACCGAAACTCCCGATCCGAGGTGACCGGGACCTGAACGCCGGCCCTCGCTTGCAGATGGTCGCCGGCCGCGTAGATAATGCCAGGCGTCAGAGAGACAATGTTTAACGTTTCAAAAACGCTGTTGACCTCCAAGAGGGGGCTCCATCCGGAAGGAAAGGTGTAGGCGACGGCCCCGTCCGCTTTGTATCCATTCTTATCGGCGGCCGCGGCCTCTTCTCCCCTGGTAGTGACGACGCGTTCATAGGCAAAGGCCGTCAGGAGCGAGAGGGGGCCAAAGGCCTTGGCTGTCGCCAGAAAGGGACCCAGTTCCGTCTTTCCTTCTCCAATCTCCTTGGAGACGTCGCCGGAAGGCCAGGTTACTCCCATCCCGCCGGCAAGGTGCAAATCTTCATCCTCCGATTTGTACAGCTTCATTTTGATTCCGGTTTCCACATCCCCCACCCCGTACTGATTGGCTTCGGTATCCGGAAACCGGGCAACAAACGGCAGTTCCAGATCAAACTCAATGCGGTCCAAAAGGGAATATTCCAACTCCAGCTCGCTTACCCACTTCTCCCGCGTCCCCGAATGAGACGTGTCAAAACCAAGGATAACCTCTGTTTCCTGCGGGGCGTACTTCGTTTTTAAGGGGATGGCTATTTCACTCTCCTCCCGGGTTTCCGCTTCCGCCAAAACCGCCGGAGCCCCCCCAAAAGCCGCCACCACCGCCAAAACCGCGACGCCTATCCCCTTTTTCATTATATTCCCCAATAGTGTTGTTATTACTTAAGATTTTAACTTAACCGAGGAACCGGCACAAGAACAATTCCGTCAATTCTTTTTTCGAAAAATTTTTGCCGTTTTATCCACGCACTCAAAAAGATCCTGGGCTCTTCCCCAAAGCGATTCCGCCCTCCCCAGCCAAAGAAATCCGCCGGGCCGGAGGGAATGATGAAACCGCACCAGGACCTTTTCCTGCAGTTCCTTTGAAAAATAGATCAGGACATTGCGGCAGGAAATAAGATCGAACGGCCCCTCCGCCGCCTGACGGGCCAAATCAGACAACTGAAAGCGGACGCCTTCTTTGAGCGTGGAGTTGATTTGATAACCCCCCTTGACCGGATGAAAATATTTTTTTCGAACGGCGGGGCTCACCGGCTTCAACTTCTCTTCCGGATAAATCCCCTCTTTGGCCCGTTTCAGCGAATCCCGGTCGATATCGGTCCCCAAGACCGAAACCCCGGAATCGTGGTCGGCCTCCTTAAAAAAAATGGCGAGGGAGTAGGCCTCCTCGCCGGAGGCGCACCCTGCCGACCAAATCTTGATCTCCCCGGAAAGGCCGGTCAAAATCTTTTGTCCCGCCCCCGCCCAAATTTCCGGTTCGCGAAAAAACTCCGTGACATGGATCGTTAAATCCTTGAAGAGGCGCCCGGCCTCTTCGGGATGCTCTTTAAGATATTGGAAATAATCCTGGCAGGTGGAACAGCCGCACGCCTGCAGACGGCGGGTGATTCTTCTTTGCAGAGTGCTTTGGCGGTACCCCCGAAAATCATAACCGGTCCTTTGCAAAAGAAGTTTCAAAATGGGGGTGAGGTCTTCCGGAGAGGGGGGCATCTCTCAATCCCCCCACGCGGTGCGGAGGGCCTCTTCCACCAAGGGGGGTTCCACCAGGCGGGCGCCGGCATGCATCCCCAGCATCAGGGCAAGGTCGCAAATCTGGTTGATCCGGCGGGGGATGCCGCCGGAGTTTTGGGCGATGACCGCCACGGCCTCGGGGGTGAAAATTTGGCGCCCCGCGCCGGCCACTTCCAGCCGGGTCGTGATGTAGGCCGGAACCTCTTCGGCTTTGAGGGCCTCCAGATGATAGGCCATCGGGATCCTTTGCAAAAACTGCTTGTTCTTTTGGATTTTTTCCCTGAGTTCCGGCTGACCCATCAAAAAGAGGGTGAGCATCGGCCCCGCGGCGGTCTGAAAATTCAAAAGCATTCTTAATTCCTCAAAGACATCGGGGTCGGTAATGGCATGGGCCTCGTCGATGATCACCAGGTTTTTCTTTCCGTCTTTGATGTTGTTCAGCAGGAGATTTTCGATCACCTGATGAAAATGATCGCTCGACATCTCGGAGAGCTTTTCGGGGAGCCCCTCGGCCCCCAGCGCGCGGGCAACCGCCCGAAGGAGCTCGACCGGCTTCATGTTGGGATGGGCCACCAGGGCCATCTGATAGACGTTGGGATTGAGCCGGGAAAAGAGGGTATAGGCCAGCAGGGTCTTGCCGCAG
>JACQMB010000055.1 GCA_016203765.1 Deltaproteobacteria bacterium | reverse complement strand
TGTCCGTCGGGGTGGTCACAAAACAGTTCGCCTTTGAAGGAAAGCACCGGTCCAGGTATGTCGATGAGGGGATCGCGGAACTCAAGGCGGTCGTGGATACGCTGATTACGATTCCCAACGAAAAACTGTTAAGCCTGGCCAGTGATAATCTCACCATGCTGGAGGCCTTCAAACAGGCCGACCATATTTTGTATCAGGCGGTCAAGGGAATCTCCGATTTGATCACGATTCCCGGTCTGATCAATCTCGATTTTGCCGACGTTCGGACCGTGATGAATGAGACCGGCATGGCCCTGATGGGTACCGGCGTTTCCCGGGGCGAGCATCGGGCGATCGATGCGGCCACCCGCGCCATCTCCTCCCCGCTGTTGGAGGATATGTCGATTCGCGGGGCCACGGGTGTCCTCATTAATATTACCGGAGGGCCAGGCATGACGCTCAAGGAGATCAGTGAGGCCTCCAAGTTGATTCAGGAAGAGGCCCATGAAGATGCCAACATCCTCTTCGGGGCGGTGATCGATGAAAATATGAAGGAGGATATCCGGGTCACCGTGATTGCCACCGGTTTTAACAAACCGCTTAAAAAGGTGGCCGGTATTGCACCGTATAAAAGGGAGAAGGCTTCCACGTACGCTCAACCGGGGGCCGCGCAGGAGACTGTGACGATGCAATCGCGCCTGGCCCTGAAGGAAGACGGCACCGCCGTGGAGGTGGCCGATTTTTCCGTAAACAAAAAACTCTCCGAGGGGGGAGAACCGTTTCGGCTGAGGGACCTGATCCAGGAGATCGGTCTGCAGGGGGCGGCCGACGATGAATACGACGTGCCGACTTTCTTGCGTAAAGGGGCGGATTAAGGTATAAGGGAGTGTATAGCATGGGACCAAAATACCCGATTGGGCTCCTCGTTGTGGTTTTATACGCCGTTTCCTGTTCGCACCAGGGACCCGTGGTTAAGCGTCCTTATTCTAATCCTGTCGAAACGGTAAAGGCCAAGTATGACGTTCCGGTTGTTTACAACGACCGGGTCCAGAAATGGATTCACCACTTTCAGTATAAGGATCATGCCCGCTTTTCGCTCTACTTGGCCCGCTCTGGGCGCTATATCCCCTTCATGCGTGAGATTTTGAGAAAAGAGGGATTGCCGCAGGATCTGGTCTATCTGGCCCTCATTGAGAGCGGTTTTTCCAATTATGCCTATTCGAAGGCCCACGCGGTGGGACCCTGGCAGTTTATCCGTCCGACCGGCCGGATTTACGGTTTGGCCATAAACTCCTGGGTTGATGAAAGAAGAGATCCCGAAAAAGCGACCCGGGCGGCGGCCCGCTACCTCAAAAAACTCTACGGCGATTTCGGAGACTGGTATCTGGCCATGGCCGCCTACAATGCCGGAGAGGGAAGAATCAAAAGGGCGACGCACCAGGCCCGTTCCGGCAGTTTTTGGCAAATCGCGGCGCCCCGCAAACATTATTTGAGAAATGAGACCAAGGAATATGTCCCAAAATTTTTGGCCGCCATGATCATCGCCAAAAATCCGCAGGCCCATGGCTTCAGCCATGTCCGCTATGAAGAGCCGCTGGCCTTTGAGAGGGTCACGGTGCGCGGTCCTTTGGGCCTCGATGTGGCGGCCGAGCTGGCCGGCGTCCCTGTGAATGAAATCCGCCTCCTCAATCCCGAACTGGCGCTGGAAATGACGCCGCAGGGGGTCTATTCCCTGAAAATTCCTGCCGGCACGCAAGAGGTCTTTCACCTGGCCTATGCGCAGTTGCCGCCCGAGGAAAAGGTGCGAGTGGTGTATCATACCATTCGGAGCGGGGATTCCATTTGGAAGATTGCCCGGCGCTACGGGGTTTCCAAAGATAGTCTGATGGCCGCGAATAATTTGACGGCGCGAAGCGCCCGTTATCTCAGACCGGGGAAAAGGCTGATCGTGCCGAAGCGGGGTTATGTGGCGGCCTCGGCTGAACGGACCCAAAAAGATCTGCTGGCCTATAATACCGTTCCCCCCGCGCCTCAAAAAAAGCGCCTCGACGGCGTGGAATACATGATTCGAAAGGATTTTAAGGAAAACGGGGAGGGGGAGGAATTGGGGGAGGACCAGGGACTAGGGACTACGGACTACGGACTAGGGACTACGGACCGGGGACAAGAAGAAAAGGACCACGGACTAGGGACTACGGACCGAGGACTGGGGACCGAGGACCGGGGACAAAAGAGGGAAGAACAAAAGTATGTTGTCAAACGGGGAGACAGTTTGTGGCAGATTGCCAGGCAACATCGTGTGGCGGTTTCCGATTTGAAGGCGTGGAATGATTTGCAAAACAATAAAATCCGTCCGGGCAGAACTTTGATGATTTCACCGATTCGGTCAGCCCAAGCGGCCGAGCCGGAGCCGGTCAAAAAAGAACACATTGTTCGTCAAGGCGAAAATCTCTGGCGGATCGCCAGACAACACGGCGTCACCCTCTCCGACCTCAGGGAATGGAACAACCTCCCCACCAGCCGAATCCATCCGGGAAAATCTTTGGTGGTTTCCGCCCCTTAAATTTATCTTAGAGATTTTCACGAAGTGTTGCGCTGATCAAACAAAAAGGTTAATGATAATAGTTGACAATGGCATTGATTATCATGATAATAAGTCTATGAAGCAACTAGCTGAATTTAAAAGGATTTTAGCTATCAAAATTCCCAAAAATCCCGTTAAGGGATCAGGGGCAGCTTTTTTTTGGGGGCCGAGGGGAACAGGGAAGACTACTTATTTGAAGCAAAAATACCCAAAGGCCAAGTACTATGACCTGTTGCAATCCGATCTTTTTACAGAATTAACTCTTCAGCCGAATCGTCTGCGGGAAGAGGTCTTGGCCCAAAGGCCGGCCACTGTGGTGATCGATGAGATTCAAAAAATTCCAACACTTTTGGATGAGATTCATTGGTTATTGGAAAATACATCCACCTGCATTATTTTGTGCGGGTCGAGTGCCAGAAAACTCAAAAGGGAGGCCAAAAATCTCTTGGGGGGCCGGGCTGTTTCTTTTAAACTATTTCCTCTGGTGACGGCTGAAATAAAGGATTTTAATTTGAACAAGGCGCTCCAATTTGGAATGAATCCGCGCCATTATCTTGAGGATCAACCGCGCCCATTGCTGAAGGCCTATGTTAATAATTACTTAAAAGAGGAAATTATTGAAGAGGCCACTGTCCGCAATATCCCTTCCTTTGCCAAATTTCTTGAAATCGTTGCCTTAACCCACGGACATCTCTTAAATTACACCAATGTTGGGCGTGAAGCGGGTGTTTCCCCCAGTACGGTTCGCGATTATTATCAAATCCTGGAAGATACCTTGATTGGTCATGCGTTGGAGCCGTGGCGGAAGCAAAAAGACCGGCGGTTGATTGAAACGGCAAAATTTTATCTGTTCGACGTCGGCATCGCGAATTACCTGCATCCCGAAGTCAAGCAAGTTGTGGAGGGAACCGATATCTATGGAAATGCCTTTGAACATTTTCTCCTGGAAGAAGTGCGTGCCTATATGACCTATCGGGACCGGGATGAACACTTGACCTTTTGGCGAACCGCCTCCGGCTACGAGGTCGATCTCATTATTGGCTCTATGGAAACCTGCTTGGAATTCAAGTCCTCCAAAAATATTGGTGCTAATCATTTAAAAGGACTTCGAGCCTTAAAGGAAGAACACAAGGTTCGGCGGGCCATTGTGGTGAGCCGGGAAGAATCTCTTCGGAAGACCATGGACGGTATTGAAATGATGCCCTGGCGGCATTTTTGCCGGGAGCTGTGGGCCGGCCGGATTTTTTAATATCACCCGCTACAGGCCTGCAAGGCGGCGAACATCTCAACCATGCTTTGATAACGCCGGTCCCGACTTTTGGCCAGGGCCTTTAAGACAATGGCCTCGGCGCCGGGGGGAATATTCACGCCGGGCGCGGCTTGGCGAAGCGGGGGAGGGGGGGCCTGAAGGTGCATGGCAAATGTTTCCTCTCGGGCTCCATCCCTAAAGGGGGGCTTCCCGGTGAGCATTTCATAAAGAACCACCCCAAGGCTGTAAATGTCCGACCTCGGATCGACCTTCTTCCCCGTTATTTGCTCCGGGGAGATGTAGTACGGCGTGCCCCAGGTGACGTCGCTCTTCTCGGGGGGTTGCGGTTCATCCAGATCCCGCGCAATTCCGAAATCGATCAGCCGGATCGAACCGATGGCCTCGTCAGGGAGAAGAATATTATTCGGTTTCAAGTCGAGGTGCACGACATTTTCGGCATGGACCACCGCCAGGGCACTGGCCAGCTGAAGGGCGACCGTTTTGGCAAGGGGCCAGGGGAGGGGACCTTTCTCCAGATAGGTATCCAGGCCTTTGCCATCCACGTATTCCATCACAAAAAAAGGCGGACTGTCGTTAGTATTCCAATCCAGTATTTCAATGATGTTGGGATGGATCAGCCGTCGTAATATATCTATCTCCCGTCGAAATTTTTCCAAGGCCACGGCCGAACCGGAGAGGGGCTGGCCTTCAAGCGCCTTGATGACAACTCTGCGGTTGTTCGTATCCCTGCCGGCATAGACTGTTGCAAACGCCCCCTGACCGATCTCCTTTTCGGGATAGTAAAAGTGCGCCGCCTCCTCTTTAGCTGTTTGGTCGGTCTGGTTTTGCCGCAACGGAGCCAAATATTCGGCGGTCAGGGCGGCCCTGCCGGAAGCAACCCTATGTTCCCCTCCCTGATTACCCATCCGGATTTTGGCCAATGTCTCTTTCATTTTATCTCTTTGCCGGAGGATCTGTTGGGGGATGTCTTTTTCCAGTTTTTTCCGGGCCGCTTGGTCGCCGCCGGCCACGGTTTTTTGGTAGAGGGCCACCACGCGCTGGAAATCGGTTGCCGCGAATCCGTCGGCGAGCAGACCGCTTTCCAAGGCGGTCAAAGACGTTTGATTTCCCTCCTGGGCCAGGATGCCCGAGGCAAAGGCGCCGGCCAGGGCCTCCGGGCCGGCAAAGTAGGCAGGTATCATGGGTGCGACCTGAATCATGAACGAAATCCCGTCTCCCCCATTCTTGTCGGCATTCTGCCAAATTTGTTGCTTAAATTAAAGAAAAATTTTTCTGACCAAAATCGGTCGCCCGCCGACGAAATTGAAGCAGGTTACGAGGCGGCGTCTCTCATCAATCGCTTATTTTTCAATGGGTTAGCCTTCCGCCCGGATTGGCACGCCCTTTGCTTAAGAGTTGGAGGGACTGTGGCCTACGGATTTTTATGATGGATTATAAAAAAATAGAGGCGTGGATTTTAGCCAGTGATTTGGCCGTTGCCGTTTACTCCATGACCTCTGATTTTCCAAAGGAAGAACGTTTTGGATTGGTAAGCCAGATTAGGCGGGCCGCTATTTCTGCGCTAGCGAATATAGCCGAAGGGGCGTCCAGACAGTACCAGCGGGAATATCTGCAATTCTTATATTTGGCACGAGGTTCATTAACCGAGGCAAAATCGTTGTTGGAAATTTCTCTTCGACTCTCATTTGTTAGAAGTACGAAATTTCAAAACTTGCATGCGTTACACGAAAAGACCTCAAGATGTTTATATGGTTTAATTCGGGCTGTGGAAAAGCAGGTCCGTAGTCCGCAGTCCGTAGTCCGTAGTCCAAACAATAAGGAGGCAGCCTATGTCTAGCCTACTATCTCGAATAAAACAGAAACTTCTGCGCAATCCCCGCGGCCAGGGGGCCACCGAGTATATGTTCATCATCGCCATTGTCGTCTTGGGCCTGGTGGCGGCCGCCTCCCAGCTGATTCCCAAATTCCGGGAGGGAGTGGACCGCTTGAGCGGCAACGTCGTCGAGACGCTGGAGACCACCCATGAAATGTCAACGGGGGACTAGCACCGTCGAATTCGTTTTGATTTTTCCATGGCTCCTCCTTTGTTTCTTGGCGGTGGTGATGCTGGCGCTGACGATTTTCAAAACCCATCGGCAATTTTACGGCGCTTACCAAAGAGACCGCGCCGTCAAGGCCCAGGCCCTCGCGCGGAAATATTTTACCGCCGGAGAGGCCAATCGGTGGGGCTACCCGGCGCAGGACAATTGGGTTGGAGGGTTTGGTGAAGAATGAACGAGGACAGGTGGTTGTTTTTTTCATCCTACTGATTCCTTTTTTTATCTTGCTGTGGGTTGGCACCATGGAGTTTTCCCGGCTGACGGCCACCAAAATGAAACTGCAGGGGAGCCTCGACCGGGCCGTCTTTAAGGGGGCCGAATATCTGACCGAAGCGCTCAACCAAACCGCCGGGGAAAACCGCAAGGCCCATGAAATTTTTTTGGATACGGAAAAAAAATTCCGTGAGTTGAGCAAACAGAACGTGCCCACCGCCAAAAATCGGATTAAAGAGACCTGGCGGAGACAAAATAATATCCTGGAGGAAAAAATAATCCCGGTCATCGAAGAGGCCTACACCCGGGCCTACCGGATTGTGGAAGAGGAGGTCCGGAAAGATTTTCCAAAAGCCAAAGTTCTGCCTTTTTATTACCGCTCCATCGAAATCCTGGACGGGCGGATCGAAGAACTTCCCTTTGGGCAAATTAAGGGGATCACTTTTGATCCGAAGGGGCATCGCAACGTTCCCAAAAAGGACTTTGAGGCCCGGATGGCTTTTGTCAAAAAAACCGGCCCCCGGGAAAAAACCGCCCTCGCGGCCGGCGTGGAAGTGGGTCTCACCCAACCGCTTTTGTCTTTTTTAAAACCCCCGCCCCCTTTCAGGGCCGTGGCCGCCGCTCAGCCGCACGGGGGCTCGATCTGGTCGTATGCCTTAACCAAGGAAAACGAACACCGGTATGAGACGATATTTGTTCCACTCAGGACACTGCCGCCGGAGGGCTTTGTCCATTTTTGGGAGGATGTTTCGCCTTATGAGATCGAACATTAACGGACTACGGACCACGGACTACGGACTACGGACTGGAAGAGGAAGTGCTGTAACTGAATTTATCCTGATCCTTCCTTTGTTGATCCTCGTGTTGTGGGGTTTTCAAACTGTTTTTCAAAAGGGTCATGGCAAACAAAAAGCCATCATTCAGGAACAAGCGCCGTTATGGAAAAATTTATTAAAATGAAAAGGCCGCTGTTGGCCGCGGGCGGCTTCGCCCTGCTGGCTCTCTTTTTGAGCTGGGGGTATTTGCAAATCAAGGTCCGGACCCTGGGGTTTTCTCAGGAGCCGGTTCCCGTTTTAATTTCCAAAAAGGATTTTCAGGCGGGGGAAACGCTGGATGAGGCCTGGGTCGAATCGGTCGACATCCCCCGCCGATTTTTACAGCCCGCCGTATTGGCCGACCCCGAGGCGGTCAATGGGATGGTGGCCGTCTCCCCCATTCTTGAAGGAGAGCAGATTTTGGCCACTAAGCTGGCGGCCCCCGGCGTGCGAACCGGCCTGGCCATGCAAATTCCGGAAGGCCTGCGGGCCTTAAGCCTCAAAGTGGACCCCGCCGCGGAAGTGGGCGGACTTTTGCGCCCGAACGATTTTGTCGATGTCTTGGCCACTTTTGAGTTGGAGGCCGACACCGGCGAGACCCGCCTGGCCACCTATACCATTGTCCCGGCGGCCCTCGTTTTGGCCGTGGGACAGGACTTGGGGTTTGTCCGGCCCAAGGGGGAAAAGAAAAAGAAATGGGATATTGATGATCTCACCCGCCGGGATCAGGAAAAAACCGTCACCCTCGCCCTCACGCCGGTGCAGGCCCAAAAAGTGGCCCTGGCCGACGATCAAGGGCATGTCGTTTTGGCATTGAGACCTCAAACCGAGGCCGAGCAGGCGGCCGTTGCCCCCACCTCCTTGTTTGAATTGACCGGTGTGCAGGGAAAAGGCCTGCGGGAGAGGTTTAGGGAGTACCGGGGGAGATGAAGAGAGGACCGTGGACCATGGACCATAGACCGTGGACTGGAAAAGGGATAAAAATACTATTACTTTTCGTGTTTTTGGTCCACAGTCCACTGTCCACGGTCCATGGTCAGTCTCTTTCCCCCCAAACCCTCAGCCGCGGTGAATCCAAGACCCTCACCGTCGATTATGAAATCGGCGACGTCGCCGTCACCGATCCTGAGGTGGTTGACTTTGCGGTCCAAGACAACAGGCGCCACATTTATCTGAACGCGCGCGGCGAGGGAGCGGCCACTTTAACCTTGTGGGACAGTGAAGGAAAACCGCGCGACGCCGTTCCCATTACCGTTTACGGCGAGGACCTCAACGGCCTCCTGCAGGCCGCCCGCCGCGATTTCGGCTACTTTCCCGCTTTGGAATTTTTGGTGGAAGATCGAACGATACGGGTTGTGGGCAACGCCCCCTCCCATTATGTCTACGAACGGCTCGAAGAGTTTGCGGCCAAGCACCCTCAGATCATCAACGAGGCCGCCATCGCCGAGCCGGTTTTAGACACCCTCACCGGCAGCATTGAGAAGGCGATCGGCATTCCCGGCATCAAGGTCCGCCCGGTTCGAAACCGGATCGTTTTGGAGGGGGTCGCCTATTCCCAGGCCCAAGCCAACAAGGCCCTGGAGATCGCCAAACTCTACAACCCCAACACGCTCAACCTGATCGAGGTCCGGGAAAAAAACCGAAGTCCCGGCCGGGAAAAAATGGTTCAGCTCGATATTTTTTTCATGGAAATTCAAAAATCGGCTTTAAAGACCTTCGGCATCCAGTGGGCCCCCGGTTCTTTTCCCGCCGGCGGTCCCGCCAACGGGGCCTTCGGCGGGGCCGGCGGCGAGGGGGGCGGCATCGCCGGCCTGGGCCAATCCCTGATCGGGTTTGTTTTGAATGTCATCCCCAAAATCCGCTTTGCCCGGGAGCACGGAGTCGGCCGTGTTTTGGAAAACCCGACCCTCTTTGTGAAAAGCGGCGATCCGGCCGAGTTTTTCAGCGGCGTGCAGATCCCCTATTTTTCCCAGGATTCGGTTCAATTCAAAGAGGTCGGGGTCAAAGTCGAGGCGGAGCCGATTATTTCCGGAGGCGACGTCGATTTAAAACTGAACACCTCCATTTCTTCGCCCTCGCCCCATATTCAAGGCGGGATCAATACCCATTCGGTCAACACCACCGCCTACATCCCCTCCGGCCATGCGGCGGTCTTGGGCGGAATTTTAAGCAACCAGGATGTCAAGACCTACAACCGGATTCCCAGAGACATGGTTACCGCTTCGGCCCTGTTTACCTTGTTTCTTTCGAAGGATTTTCAGACCTCCAAATCGGAGCTGGTGGTTTTTGTTCTCCCTAAAATCGTGGACGAGCCCGCCCCGGCGGGCGCGGCCCAAAAAGATTGGGAAGTCATGGAGGAAAAAATCATTCGCGACCGCTCGATGAAGGAGTATCTCGATTACATGAAAAAGAAGGGCGGGGTGCCGGAGATCGTAACAAGCCGACGACGCTCCTGGAAGGAAAAGAGGGGGCTATGACACGGATGATCGCCGTGATGGGGGCCAAGGACCGGGTGGGGGCAAGCGGTTTTGCCTTGGACCTGGCCGGCGGACTCAAAAAAAAAGGTCAAAGAGTTTTACTGCTGGATGCCGACGGTTTTCATCAGGGTGATCTGGCCGCAGTCAGCCGTTCTGCTCAACCCTGGCGGACCCTGGCCGATCTCCAAAAAATTCCCGCCAACATCTCCGAGACCTGGCTGGCCGGGTTTTTAAAAGGGCCCGGGGATTTGGCCTGCCTCCAGTTGGCGGAGAGCCGGTTGACGCTCCGCCCCCTTGCGCCGAAGGCGGTTTTGGCCGCCCTCCAGGAATTGAAACTCTCTTTTGACTGGGTGGTTGCCGATCTCGGCTCACGGCTCGACGCCTTAAACAGGGTTTTGCTTGCGGAGGCCGACGCCCTTTTGTTCGTTGTCAATCCGGACCTCCTCCTGGTGGAGGAGCTGAAGCGAAAGCTCCAAGAGTTGTCGGCCGATTTTTTTCCCAAAAGCCGGATGGGGTGGGTCGGGCCGTGTTGGGATCCCGCCGATTATCTCACGCCGGCATCCGTGTCGAAGGTATTGCCGATTCGTTTTTACGGCAAGGAGCCGGAGGAGATCATCCATAATCTGGGAGACCTTGCCGCGAAACAACAAACACCCGCTTCGTCCAAAGATCAAAAGGTGCCGGCCGAATTTTTGCTCAAGGCGGTCCAAAGACGCATGGAGGAGACCGGTATCGAGGAGATGCCGAGAGAAAAATTGACGGCCGCCATCACCCAAATCATTCGGGATGTCTTGGAGGCGCAGGCCGCCTCCCTGGCCGAGGAGGAGAAAAGAAGGCTGATCGAGCAGTTGTTGAACGAGTTGATCGGCCTGGGGCCGTTGGAGGCCTGCCTGCACAATCCGGCGGTGACCGAAATCCTGGTGAACGGGCCGGATGCCGTTTATATTGAAACGGAGGGAAGGCTTAACAAAACCGACGCCCGTTTTCTGAGCGGGGAATCTCTGCAAAAAGTGATCGAACGAATCCTGCTTCCGGCCGGGCGGAGGGTCGATGAATCCTCCCCGATGGTCGACTGCCGTCTGCTCGACGGCTCACGGGTGAATATCATCATTCCCCCTCTCTCCCTGGAGGGCCCGGTGATCAGCATCCGCCGTTTTTCCAAACAGGCCCTGCGTCCGGAAGACCTGATCCGGATCCGGTCGGCCACGCCGGAGATGATGGCGGTTTTGCAGGAAGCGGTCCTCACCAGGAAAAATATTCTGGTCTCCGGCGGCACCGGCTCCGGCAAGACCACGTTGTTAAACATCCTCTCCTCTTTTATTCCGCCGGAGGAACGGATCATTACCATTGAAGACGCCGCCGAACTCCAATTGAACCAACCGCATGTCGTTCGTCTGGAGGCCCGGCCCGCGAATGTGGAAGGAAAAGGGGCCATCACCATTCGCGATCTGGTCCGCAATGCCCTGAGGATGCGGCCCGACCGGATCATTGTGGGAGAATGCCGCGGCCCGGAGACGCTCGACATGCTGACCGCCATGAATACCGGGCATGAGGGCTCGCTCACCACCCTGCACGCCAACTCGCCCCGCGACGCCATCGGCCGGTTGGAGACCCTGGTCCATTTCGCCGGCCTCCCTCTTCCCAATGCCGTGATCCGGGAGCAAATTTTCGCCGGCATCGACCTGATTGTTCAGGTGGCCCGCCGGGGAGACGGGACCCGCCGGATCGCCGCCATTCAGGAGACAAAGGAATTGCATGAAGGCCGAACTGAACGACCTTTATCTTTGGCTGACTAACGGACTGCGGGCCGGTTTGAACCTTCCGCAGGCCATGGCGCTGGCCGCGCGCGAGATTCCTCCTCCGCTGGGGAC
>JACQMB010000036.1 GCA_016203765.1 Deltaproteobacteria bacterium | reverse complement strand
GGGCCAGCCCCACCGTGGAGCCGACCAGGTTCTGCATTTTAAAGATGGCAAAGGTTTTCCCAACCTGCAGGGCAAAGACCATCCCGGTAAAGAGGCTGGTCAAAAGAATGATGGGGAGCGACTGCACCCCGATGAATTCCATCTGGCGGAAGATATTTTTAAGCCGCCACGGGGGGCGGACCGACCAGACCAGGGCCCCCCAGACAAAGCGGCACCACTTCCCCAGGCCGAGGACGGCCTCAAGAATAAATTCTTGGAATTCTCTTGGAAACGCGAGTAACAATCTCATAGGCGATAGTCCCTGACCATTCCGCCAGCTCATCGGCGGTGATGGCGGCTTGTTTCTGTTTTCCGATTAAAACAACCTCGCTCCCGACCTGCGCCGCCGGCAGATCGGTCAGATCAATCATGATTAAATCCATGGTGACACGCCCCAAAACCGGCAGGCGCTTTCCTTCCACCAAAACTTTGGCCTTTCCCGAGGCGGAAAAGGGATAACCGTCGGCATAGCCGATCGGGACCACGCCAATCCGTGTGGGCCGGGTGGTGGTAAAAGTACAATTGTAGCTGACCTTGGTGCCGGCCGGGACGTTTTTGGTCAAGGCAATCTGACTGACCAAGCGCATGACCGGCTCAAGGTCACCCTTGCCGGCATAGGCGGGGTAGGGAGGAATGCCGTAGAGCATGATCCCCGGCCGGGCCCAGCACTTTTCCGCCCAGTCCATGGTGACGGGTGAGCCATTCATCACAGCGGCCGAGTTGGCGATGTGGCCCACCGGAACCTTGCCGAAAATTTTTTGAATCTGCTCCCCCATTTCGTTGAAAAGTTTCAGCTGGTGCCTAGTATATTTTTCGTCTTCCCTAAAGGCGAGGTGCGTCATAACCCCCTCGAGCTTGAGTGCCGGACATTTTTGCAGGGTTTCCAAAAGCAGGGCCAGACCTTTGGAGGTCACGCCGAGCCGGGTCATACCCGTATCCAACTTGAGGTGCACAGGTAGTCTTCGGTCCCTGCTCCCTCCTAAACTATTCCATAAACTAAGCGTGCTAACATTATGAATTACCGGCGTTAATTTATGCTCAAGTAATACTTTAGCGGCCGCCTCCCCCATCCCCAACAACCCCTGCAAAATGAGAACTTTTGCCGCGACTTTTGCCTGACGCAGTTCCACCCCCTCCTCCACTGTCGCCACCCCCAGACCGGCCGTTCCCAATCCCTCCAAGGCCTTCGCCACCGTTACCGCCCCATGCCCGTAGGCATCGGCCTTGACCACCGCCAGCACGCCGCAGTTTTTGGGTAGAGACCGCAAAACCCTGTTGTAATTATGTTTAAGGGCTGATAGGTCGATTTGGGCAAATGTAGGCCGCAAGCGCATGGGACCGCCAACTTAGCGGCCCCAAAAGATTTAAGCAACAATATTTGGGTTTTGCCGATAAGAGTATGCAAGATGACCAATCCGGCCGCCATCAATGTTTTTAGTGTTTTGGGAGCGCCGGGGATTGAGTTATCCCACCTGACCAGCCCGGCCGCCGCCGGGCAAGCCATCGATGGTGCTGATGTTTTGTCGGCCGATGCCGCCATTCTTTTTGAAGAGACCCCGGAGCATTTTGCCCGATACCTCTCGGACCTTGAAAAGGGTCGGTTGAGAGATGCCCTGGCGATGAAGGCGGTACTTAGCCATCGTGTGAGCATGTTTTCCGACAACCAATGGGAAAGAAAGCGTTCATCGATCCGATGCTTTGAAAATAATGATTTGAATCGCTTCGCCGCCGCCGTCGTCAACATCGGCATCGCCCACCGGATTCAAGACAACCCCACCCTGGACAACATCTTGGCTAAGGAGCCGCCGCCTCTCAGCCCGGCCGAACTTGTTGAGGCAAAAACGCGTTGGCGGCAACGAAGTCTCTCCGTACAGGAAAAGTTGAAGCTTCAAATTCAGCTCCATCGCCTGTTGGAAGCCAATGTGGTCGATTGGGTGCAAAGGGTTACTGTCCTGCGGGAAGGAGACACAGAGAAGGCGAAGGAAATTTGGAGTGAGATCCGGCTATTCCGCAAAATGCATTTGCCCACGCTGAGGGGACCTTCCAACTATATTTTTGAGGGGGCCGAAGCCCTTTTGCGAGGAACCTCTTGCGAGGTCCAAGGCCTGTTTAAACGAAAACGTCCCCGGAGCTGGCGCGAACAGGTTGATCGCATTCGCCTTCTGGCTGTTCCCCAAAGAGCCTACAGGGTGGCAGGTCAAAATGGATTCTATTCCCATTTAGGACGGACCAAGTGGCAAAAAGACCTGGTCGGCTGGCTAAAAACTAACGCTGAACATTCGGTTTGGGAAAAGGGACGATGGAAGTTAACCCTCTTCAAGGAGGAGCGGGCCGGTTTTTCCCCTCTCCTTGGGCCCTACGACCTCATCACATGGCCTCCCGATCCAAATAGTCGGAACCTGCAGGCCCTTCTGAAATGGCTCGGCTGGAAAATGGAGATCCAGCCTGCAGACGAATTCGGCCGGATTATTCTATATGTTGATTTTGGAAACTGGACGATCGGTGAGACGAACCGCAAGGCTGAAGACCCGATCGCTTTGGGATTTCAATTGGCGCGGTACATGCTCCCCCGCGCGATTGAAATTGTTGAGGAGGTTAAAAACTTGATAGAAGGTGATCTGGAGGCATTGCGCACCATTGGCAAAAAGCTCCATGAAGACGAAATTCCTTCACTCGCCTTGCGTTTTCCCCGGCCGGAAGATCCGGCGGTGGAGGTTTTAATCAATGCGTTGCGCGGAACAAATGCCATTTTGTTGATAGTGAGAAATGGATTAAACCACGCCGTTGCAAATTTGAAAAGTAAAAAATGGGACTGGGGTCAGGCTATAAATTATGTTCGAGCGGCCCTAAATCCAAAAATGATCCAGGTCGATACGCGCGTCTCCATTCCGGCCCATCACAAAGATCTGGCCAAGCACCTGATCTATACGTTGAAACGGGAATCTCTGGAGGAACATTGGGACAATGGAGAATGGGTATTAAGCTATCTGCCCGATTTGGAGGTCTCCGATACCTTCTTGGCGTGGCCCCCCAATCCCACGGAGGATGCCGTTTTGCAAAATCTCCTCGGCCTGTTGGGATGGAAAATGGTTGTAGAGCATACCGACGAAACCATCAAGGTGCGGGTGCTTATGCCCCAATGAAACGGACACTTGAGTTGACCTGTTTTGGATAAACCGAGGCCATCCCGGTGGTCCATTTTTTTCTCCAAATTCTCCCATGCCTGACCCTTATCCGATCGATTTGCGTCGTTCCTATTGAATACTGGCGCTTCGTTTTTCTCTTTTTCCTTTTGTTTCGCCCGATATTTCCGAGGCAACAAATACTGCAGTCCTGAATGCGGTGCAGAAGCGCTGTAATCCTCATACCATTCCGGCAGATGTAATTATGTTTAAGGGCTGATAGATCGATTTGGGCAAATGTAGGCCGCAAGCGCATGGGTGGGCCAATTTAGCGGCCCCGAAAGATTTAAGCAACAATATTTGGGCTTTGCCGATAAGAGTAGCAAGATGACTAATCCGGCCGCCATCACTGTTTTTGGTGTTTTGGGAGCGCCGGGGGTCGAGTTATCCCACCTGGCCGATCCCATGGCCGCCGCCAGCGCGGTGGACGAGGCCGATGTTTTGTCGGCCGAGACCCTTTCTTTTTTTGAGGCCGGGCCGGCGCCGGGAGAATTGGCGGATCTTTACCAAACCTATCAAACGGCGATGGAGGAAAAAAACCAAGACAGGATGAGTGAGCAAAAGGAACGGATCGCCCGCCGGATGCGATCTCTCTCCGAGCCCCAATGGCAGGCCATGATTCGCCGTGCCCAACTTTTCGGACAAAACAAATTCCACTGCTTCGCCGCCGCCATTGCCAACGCCGGCATCGCGCACCAAATTCAAACGATAGAAAGAGATACTGCCGAGGGAAAGAACCTCCATGAGGCCAAAAAAACTTTGTGCCGGATTGCCGCCATGGCGGCGTTTGGGGATGCCAACGCTTGGAATACCCTTTGCGCAATAGCCGACGGAGAATCGTCGATGGCGCTGACAGCAGTGGTCCTGGTCGAACGGCGGGAAGAGCTCGTATCCCTGGCGGCCGCCCCGGATCGGCTTACTTTCGCGCGCATCGCCAACGCACTCTTGCAAAGGGAATACGATAAAATCCTCGAGGACCTGCTCGCCGGCAGGGCGCAACCGGACAACCGGCTCGCCCGGCGGCTGGAAATTCTTTCCAACGGGTTGGATTCTTTTCTGAATGCGATAGACGACATAAAGGCAAAAGCGATAGCGGACTGGAGAAAAAACCATGAAGCGAACATCCTCTTGCATGATGGCGTCGGCCGGATTCTTCTCCACTTTCAGATTACTTCAACATGGATGAGCGAGGGCAATATCAAGTCCCTCAATGCCATGGCTTTTGCCGGCCTGGGTTCCGAGTTCGAACTGCTTGGCCTAGCCCGCACCGCCGTTTTGAAGAATGCCCTCGGTATTGCCGCCAAAGGGATAGAAGTCAGGATCGATCTCCCCCAAGGGATCGAGATCGTCAAGGGGCAAACAGACAATCTTGTCGCCAGCCTTGTCGAACTGATCCACAACGCCGTCAAATACGCCGTCGATTCCAAACCGGAAAAATGGATTCACATCGATTGGCACCCGCTGGAGCGGGCACTGACCGTTTCGGACAACGGTTTGGGAATTCAAGACACCGAGGCCGTCTGGGAAGGCCGGCGCGAACATACCGAAGGGGAGGGTCACGGATTGGCCATTGTCCGAAAACGACTGGAAGCCGATCGCTGGAAGGGTAAGGTAATCTCCGTGCCGGGCGAAGTGACCACTTTCAAGCTGTTGGCGCCGGTCGGGGCGGTTGTTTATTCGGAGGATCATTTGAAAGGCGAATTAAAACATCAGCGCGACGAATTTCGCGACAAGGGGGTCTTCGATTTCTCCCGCCTCTCGGCGGAACTCCTCTCCCAAATGACGCCGGAGGAACAATTGGAGGCGGGCAAGGAGGCGGTGGCGGAACTGGAGGCGGCGACCCACCGGCTTTACGACAGCGTTCAAAAACTGAAAGCCGATGACCTGACCGGTTTTAAAGAGCTCATCCGACACCATTACATCTTCTACAAAGCCATTTTGCGCCTGCGGGAAGAGGCAAAGATCGAACCGGCCGTCGCGGGGCTGTTCAACAATTTATTCAGTTCCGTGATCCAAATGCTCTCCGGCATGGAACAGGTCCACAATGGCTACCGCAAAATAAAAAATGGGAAAATTCCCTGGGAAGAGAGCATTCAAGCCATTCCCAATCCTTACGCCTGGGTGGAAAGAAGTTTAACAAAGGGCGATTTTGTCTTGACGTACCAGGCGCCCCACTCCCGAATCGAACTGGCAGATACCCTGATTGACTGGCTGAAACGCAATTTTCCCGAAGTTTCGCAATCCTCAAACGGCTTGCAGTTTCAAGGCATCCCCCAAACCCAACCCATTACCTATCCGTTCTTCCAACCCCAAACCTGGCCCCCCGATCCGGCCGGTGATCTTGTGTTGAAAACCTACGTCGAGATGCTGGAGTGGACGATGCGGGTGGAGGAGGACGGGGGAACCATCCGGGTGCGGCTCGATTTTCAAACTCCCGTGGTCGATTTGCGCCCCTTGGAAATCGAAGTCACAAACACTGCCATGGACCTCGATGAGTCAGTGGTACAAATGATCCTCAACGCCAACCGAGCAAGCGCCCCCTTTCAAAAAGCCTTCCAGGTTTTTCGCGACGGAATGCCGGAGGCGTATCAGCAAACGATACATCCCCTGGAATCCTACGGGCGGTTTTTTGTTCACGAGTTGTTGCTCGCGGGCGTCCTCTTTTGGGCCAACGGGCGGTTGATCTTCGGAAGCGTTGCAGGGGCCCTCTCTCAATCCCAGTTAAGATGGGCGGCCTTGCGGGGGGTGGTGGCCTTTAGGATGGAATTGTTCAGGAGAGGGGTGATAAAAAATTTGGACGACCCAATCCCACGGGACGAAGTGGAAGAACTCCGTCGGCGATGGGAAGAGAAAAGGGGTGGAAAGGTGATTCCCCTGCGCCGTTCGGAAGCGGATGAGACAAACCCCCTGGAACTGCTCCCCGACCGCCCCGATGAATTTGATTGGCTGACCGACGTCTTGCGGGCCCTGCTCCCGCGTTGAACGCACACCCATCTTTATTTAACTTCTTGCGCCTTGATCAAGGTCATGTTAAATTTTCCACACGATGAGATTTCCCTCTTTTAATGCTCAACAGAGACAACGCTTGGATCAACTGGGAGTCCAAGCCATTTATCTTTTTGGCTCCAGGGTCCAGGAAGAGGCCGGGCCTTTATCCGATTACGACTACGCAGTTTTGCTGAAAGAAAAGGGGCACGCCAGAGGGGATGACCTTTACTTCGAGCTTTATGACCTTTTCTGCAAGATTTCCCCCCGGACACTGAAAAACGATGTCATCGATATTATCTTCTTGAGAGACGCGGGGCTGGAACTTCGTTTTCACGTCGTTCGCTACGGAAAAGCGCTGTATGACAAGAATCCCAAGGCCCGCTTAAACTTCGAGGACCAGACCACTTTACTTTATTGCGATTATCGCCCGCTCTTGGACCGATTTGATCGGACGATTACCCAAAGCCTATGACACCGCCTATTGAACGCGACGTAAAAAAATTCGGTCTGACACTGAGTTGACATTCCTTCCGCTTTCCACTAGAAGTTCTCCGTTCTTTGAAAAATTGCGGGGTGGAGCAGCCTGGTAGCTCGCTAGGCTCATAACCTAGAGGTCCCGGGTTCAAATCCCGGCCCCGCTACCAAAAACAAAACCCGCCCGCAGGGCGGGTTTTTTATTGGCGGGGGCGCAGACCGCCCCTCACTTCCGCTCCGGCACCATCTCGATGGCGTGGCAGGGGCATTCGGCCGAGCAGAGGCCGCACCCCTTGCAGAAATCGTAGTTGAATTGGTAGTGCTTTCCGGGATTCAATTTGATCACGGCGTTGTCGGGGCAGATCCCGTAACAATTGTCACACTCAAAACAGTTGCCGCACGAGAGACAGCGCCGCGCCTCCCAGAGGGCCGTCTCC
>JACQMB010000037.1 GCA_016203765.1 Deltaproteobacteria bacterium | reverse complement strand
TTTTTTCAATCTCCCGGCGGATGTCGTCAAACTGAAACGGGCCGTCCACAATGCCTGTCGGATGTATGCCCTGACCAAACGGGTTTTTTTGCTGGAAAATCAGCTGGGGAGCCGGACCAAACTGGACGGTTTGATCAGCTCCTCCCCGGGGATGCAGACCGTTTCTCAAATTATCCGGAATGCCTGCGACACCCCCGCGACCGTTTTGCTCACCGGTGAATCGGGGACCGGAAAGGAGCTGGCCGCCAAGGCCCTGCACCGTTTAAGCCGGCGCGCCTCCCGCCATTTTGTGGACATCAACTGCGGCGCGATCCCCAGGGAACTTTTGGAAAACGAGCTCTTCGGCCATGAGCGGGGAGCCTATACCGGCGCCGACCGCCGCTACATCGGCTGTTGCGAACGGGCCAACGGCGGAACTCTTTTTTTGGACGAAATCAGCGAGATGGACCTTGCCCTGCAGGTCAAACTGCTCCGCTTTCTGCAGGAGCGGAGTTTTTCAAGGGTGGGGGGCAACGAACCGATTCCGGTCGATGTGCGCATCATCGCCGCCACCAACAAAGATTTGGAGAAATGCGTGGAGCAGGGGAGCTTCCGGGACGATCTTTTTTACCGCCTGAATGTGGTCAACATCGCCATTCCCCCGTTACGAGAACGGCGGGAGGATATTCCCCTGCTGGCTAAATACTTTCTGGAAAAATTTTCCCATAAAAACGAAAAGCCCTTTTTGGAATTTACCCGGGAGGCGATGGAGGCCCTTTTGGAATATGACTGGCCCGGAAACGTGCGCGAGCTGGAAAATGCCATTGAACGGGCGGTCGTCCTTCATCACGATACGAAAGTCAAACGACAATATCTGCCGGCCCCCTTTCAGGGAAACCGGAAGGGGGGGGCCGGAGGGGCGGCGGTCGCAATGCCGGCGTCGCAGGCGGGGGCCAGGGTTTTACCGTTAAACATGGTGGAGCGTTACGCTATTGAACAGGCCTTCAAGGCCTGCACGGGGAATGTGGCCAAGACCGCCAGGCGGCTGAAAATCGGGCAGGCCACGTTGTATCGCAAATTGAGGCAGTACGGGATTCGGGTGTAAGAGCGGACTACGGACCACGGACCGCGGACTACGGACTGGGAACAAAAAGGAGGGACGAAATGAAAATTATTGTGAATAAAAAAAACGGGGTGACAATACTGCATCTCAAGGGGAATTTGGATGCCGATACGGTGGCCCAGTTCAAACGCCAGGCCTATCCGTTGGTGGAGGAGGGATGCCATCAAATGGTGATCGATTGTCACACCCTTGATTTTATCGACAGCATGGGACTAGGGGCCATGATCTCCCTGTTGCGCCGGGTCCGCACCCATGCGGGGGATGTCAAGATCTGCGCCTTGAACAAAGATGTCCATTCGGTTTTTGAAATCACCCGTCTCCACCGCCTGTTCGACATTCAACCCGATTGGCAGACGGCCTGTGAGAGGTTTTAGATGGACTACGGACCACGGACCACGGACCACGGACTGTTGCGACTCAAGTTTGGGGTGCGGAGCGATTTTAAATATCTCCCCTTTCTGACGCGACTGTTCGGCTCCCTCCGTTTCCCCAATGCCTTTGCCCTGACCCAAATTCTGGTGGAGGCCTTTGACAATGCGGTGGTTCACGGAAACAATCGAAACAAGGCCAAGTGGATTACCATTGACGTTCTTTCTTCCAAAAGCCGGACAAAGTTGAGGGTTGCGGATGACGGCCCCGGCATTCGGAAAAAGTATTTTAGCCGGCGGCCGAAACTCCGACAAGCCGGGGGAAGGGGATTAACTTTGATTCAAGCTTATGCCAACCGAGTATCAAGCCGAAAGGATAAAGGACGGCATTACTTAAGTATCACGTTACGAAACAAGGTCCTGGGTCCGTGGTCCGTGGTCCGTGGTCCAAAAAATGAATAACTCCCTTGAAAGTCTCCACCGTCTCTCCGGCGCCATTGCTCGGGCCTCCAGCCTGGAGGCCATCTATGCCCTCATCTTGAACGAAATCGTCTCGGTGACGGATGTGGAACGGGCCTCGATCATGCGGTTTGATCCGCACGCCCAGGTGTTGCGGATCGTCGCCGCCAGGGGCATTGATGAGGAGGTTTGGAAAAACGTGGAACTCTCGGTGGGGGAAGGGGTCTCGGGAAAAGTTTGGGAGGAGGGGAAACCTCTGCTGATTAAGGGAATGAAACCGAATCCCCGCTACAAAACCCATTCCTTTCTGGTGGCCCCGGTGACGGCCTTTCCGATGAAGGTCGGCCAGACTCCGATCGGGCTGATTAATTTAACGGACAAGAAGTCGGGCAAACCGTTCACCGAGTCCGATCTCAAATTGATCATGACCCTGGCCGATCAGATGGCCTCCTACATGCATATCCATGATCTGGTGGACCGCCTCAAGACCGCCGAGCAGGCCGGCCTGGAACTGGAGGTGGCGCGGGAAATTCAACAGCGTTTGTTGCCCAAAGCCATACCGCATCTGAAAGGTGTGGAGATCGAAGGGTGTTTGATTCCGGCGACACGGGTCGGGGCCGATTATTATGATTATTTTGGACTAGGGACCAGGGACTTGGGACCAGGGACTGGAATTTGCATTGCGGACGTTTCAGGGCATGGAGTCGGCGGCGCGATGTTGGCGTTTGCGGTGCGGTCTTGTTTGCGCAGCGCGGTCAACGGTTCCAAAAATCCGGCCGCTATTTTGCAAAACGTGAATCAAATGCTCTTTGAAGATCTTTTGAAATCGGAACAGTTTGTTTCCCTTTTTTATGCCCACTATTTTCCCCAGCCGGGCGCGCTGGTCTATAGTAATGCGGGCCACAACCCGCCTTTGCTTTGGAAGGCCGGGCAAAAAGAGGCGCAGTGGCTGATGACGCAAGATTCTTTGTTGGGCATTGAACCGGACCGGCCCTACAAGGAAAAAAAGTGTCAACTGACTCCCGGCGATCTGCTGGTTCTCTACACTGACGGCCTCACCGAGGCGGTGGGGACGAATGGAAAACGCTTTGGACCCAACAACCTTTTGGAGAACGTCTCGGCATCCGCCCGCCAAAACGCCAAGACCATCCTGGGCTCTCTGATGGAAAACTGGAAGAAATTTGTCGGCAATCAGCCGGTCAAGGACGACGTCACCGTGGTGGTCTTAAAAATCCTTTAGAACGATCCGATCCTCGTCGGCAATAAAGGGCTTGACATGATGTGTATAAAATTATAGATTATACACATACACTAGGGAGGGGACCAATGGCGAAGATAAGAAAACAATTTATTTTGGATTCCAGGAAAATATCCCGGGCCAAAAAGGTTTTGGGGGCGGCGACCGAAACGGAAACGATCAATATTGCCCTGGATATCCTTTTGGCCAATGCGGAAATTGCCAGCCTTCATGAACAACTGGCGGGGCGCGTAAAAATCAAAAACATGGATCAAAGCACCTTCCATGGCTAAAATCGTCCTGGATACCTCTGTCTATATTCCCTTACTACGCCAGGGCAGACTGCCAGGCTCCATTATTCAGACAAGGGGTTCAACGCTCTATTTAAGTGCCGTCGTCGCTCAAGAACTCTATGCCGGCGCAGGGGATAGGCAGACCCAAAAGTCCTTAGATCAGTTGTACCATGTTTTCCAAAAAAACAATCGTTTCATCGTGCCCACGGGAAAGGATTGGGCGGAATGCGGAGTGACCTTGGCCAAAATCGGGAAGAAATACGGTTTTGAATCGATCAAGAAGGGAAGATTGGTCAACGATGTTCTCATTGCCCTCACCTGTAAACAAATAGCTGCTGTTTTATTAACAACCAATCACAAAGACTTTCAAGTCATCCGTTCTTTTTTGGATTTTCAATTTTTGGGGATTTAACTTTTGTGATTTCAATAGGTTAAATGGATAGCGGATACCTAAAACAATGAACCCCCGCCTCGAGGAGGTCTGCCAACCAAAACGCCAAGACCATCCTGGGCTTTCTGATGGAAAACTGGAAAAAATTCGTGGGGCACCAGCCGGTCAGGGATGATGTGACGGTGGTAGTGTTGAAGGTTTTGTAGCGATCATCGAGAGGGCGGCGTCGAACAGCACCTGATCGGGACTGGATAGAAAAGACGCTTGCGCGGCCTCGAAGATAACTTTGTTTTCGCCGTCTCGCAGTCTCAACATAAAATCATAGGACTCCAGACTATCCTCAAAATGACACCCCCGTTTGGAATAGGTCTCGGTTGCCTGGATTTTATACTTTTGGCCGTTGATCTTGACCCATTTGGAATAGAGTTCCTTCGCCCAAAAGGTGCACAACGAGCTCCACTCTCCCTCATAAACATACCGTTCCCAGTCTCCGGCCTTGACATAGCGGGAGCGCACATAATCCCGGAGACGTTCGCGCTCCAGGGCCAGTGTGCCGTCGCCCGCCTGTGCATAGGCCTCCGATAAAAGGCGGAAAAGTTCCCTGGCAGTGGAAATGTGAAAACTATTTACCTCCGCTCTCCCTCTGCTCCCCGTTGGAAATGAATCCATACATCCCCCTTATAAAAAAGTTGCCAAAAAAAGTCAAAGAAGTTATAAAACGAGGGGTGTGAAGAAAAAACATTAGTAGTTTCAATAGGTTGGATAGATAGCGGATACCTAAAAATATGAATCCCCGCCTCGAAATTGAGAGTTTTTTGGAGCGGATTGCTCACAAGGATTTTCGGCAGACGTTGGAGCCGATGCGCGAGGCGTGCCAGTTGCTGGGGAATCCGCAGAGCGATTTTACCGTTGTTCATATCGCCGGGACCAACGGCAAAGGCTCCACGGCGGCCTTTTTGAACGCCATTTTGCAGAGGGCCGGTTATTCGGTGGGTCTGATTACCTCGCCCCATTTGATCGACGTGACCGAACGGATTCAGATCAACCGGCAACCGGTCAGCTGGGAAGCGCTGTGGGAAATCATCGCCAAAATCCGCAACACCCTTCCTGAGGATGATTTTTTGAGCTATTTTGAAATGATGACGCTGGCCGGGTTTGAATATTTTTCGCAAATGGGGGTTGATATCGCCGTGGTGGAAACGGGGATGGGGGGGAGGCTCGATGCCACCAATGTCGTCACACCGCAGGCGGCCGTTCTAACCTCCATCTCCCACGACCACGAAAAATATCTGGGGGAGACCCTGATGCAAATCGCTCAGGAAAAATGCGGCATTCTAAAGAGGGATTGCCAGGTGATCAGCGCGCCTCAAAGTGAAGAGGTTGCCTTTGTCATCGAGGAGCACTGCCGCGAGCTGGGCCTGGAGCTCTCCTGGGCCGATCCCGAAAAAATCACTTTCGCCTTGGGGTTGAAGGGGGAGCATCAAAAAATCAACGCCGCTTGCGCGCTGACGGCCGGTCAAGTTTTGTTGGCGGATGACTTGATCGCGGAGGTAGCCGAAGCGGCCCTGCGGAAGGCGGCCTGGCCCGGACGCCTGCAATATCTTCGGGATAATTTTCTGGTCGATTGCGCCCACAATTTGGGGGGGATGCGCACCTTGGCCGACTATCTTCAAGCGGCCCACGCCGGCCAAAAAATCCATTTTCTGCTCGGCGCGCTGGCCGACAAAAACTGGCAAACCATGTTTGAACCGATTATTCCTTTGGCCAACCGGTTTACCTGCGTGACACCCACGTCTGGACGGGCCCTCCCGGCCGCGAGCCTGGCGGAATATTTAAAAAGATACGAAAAACCGGCAACCTGCCTCGAAAGACTCACCTTGCCGGAAGCCGAACCGGAAGAGTTGCTGGTTGCCACCGGCTCCCTCTATATGATAGGTGAGCTACTCCGATGTTTCCCCAAACCCGATTAAGGCGCCTGCGCAAAAGCCCGCAAATGAGGCGGCTGGTGGAGGAGACCCGCCTCGACCCCTGCCAAATAATCCAGCCGGTTTTTGTGGTGGAGGGACGTAATATCGAAGAGCCTATCCGTTCTATGCCTGGACAATTTCACTTTTCTGTTGATCAATTGGCAAATAAAGTTAAAGGTTTAAATGAAGAAAAGTTGGGGGGCCTTTTGCTCTTTGGCGTCCCTGAAAAGAAGGATCCGAAAAATCCATTGGTTGCCCAAGCCATTCAGGCCATCAAAGAGGTCAAGCCGGGTTTGTTGGTGGCAACCGATGTTTGTCTCTGCGCCTATACCGACCACGGCCACTGCGGCCTGATGGGTCCTGACGGGCAGATTCAAAACGACGCCAGCCTGGAAGTTCTGGCCGAAATGGCCTTAGGGCACGCACAGGCCGGCGCCGATCTGATCGCCCCCTCCGATATGCTCGACGGCCGCGTCAAAGTTATCCGCCAAACCCTGGATGAAAACGGCTTTGCCGAAACGCCGATCATGAGCTATTCGGCCAAATATGCCTCGGCCTTTTACGGCCCGTTTCGCGATGCCGCCCATTCGGCCCCCCAGTTTGGCGACCGCAAAAGCTATCAGATGAACCCGGCCAACCGCCGCGAGGCGATGCGAGAAATCGCGGCGGACATTGAAGAGGGGGCCGATATTGTCATGATCAAGCCGGCCCTCCCGTATCTCGACGTGATCGCCGAGGCCCGCCGGCGCTTCGATGTGCCGATTGCCGCCTATCAGGTCAGCGGTGAATATGTGATGTTGCAGAAGATGGGGGAGGAGGCCGTCCGGGAATCGTTGATAGCCATAAAAAGGGCTGGGGCGGATATTATTATTAGTTATTTTGCTGATGCATAAGGAAGCGGATACCTCGTGAAACACCTCTACCTGATCGACGGTTCCGGGTATATCTTCCGGGCTTATTACGCCATCCGGCCTTTATCCACCTCCAAGGGGCTCCCCACCAACGCCATTTACGGATTTACACAAATGCTCCTCAAATTACAAAAAGAGGCCAAGCCCGACTACTGGGCGATTGTTTTTGATACCAAAGAGCCCACCTTTCGCGACGAGATGTTTGCCGACTACAAGGCCAACCGCAAGGAGCCTCCCGACGATCTGGTCCCGCAATTTGCGTATTTCCCAAAAATCGTCGAGGCGCTGAATATCCCGATGCTGGCCAAACCCGGCTTTGAGGCCGATGACCTGATCGCCACGGCGGCCGGCCAGGCCAGGGACAGGGGTTTTGAGGTGACGATCATCTCCGGCGACAAAGATCTGATGCAGTTGGTCGGTCCGAATATCCGCATGTGGGACACGATGAAGGAAAAACATTACGAACCGAAAGACGTGGCCGCCCGTTTCGGCGTGCCGCCCGAACAGGTCACCGATGTGATGGGGCTGGCCGGTGACGCGGTCGACAACATCCCCGGTGTTCACGGGGTGGGGCCCAAGACGGCGGCCCAGCTGATTCAGGAATACGGCACCTTGGAAAATGTTTTAAAAAATACGGCGAAACTGAAAGGAAAACTGAAGGAAAACATCGAAAAATTCGCCGACCAGGCCCGCCTTTCCAAACAACTGGCTACGCTGGCGCACGACGTTCCGTTTGAGTTCGACGAAAAAAAACTGGCCCACCGTCCCCTCAATACCGAGGCCTGCCACACCCTTTTTCGCGAACTGGAGTTTGCCAGGCTTTTGGCCGATCTGGTTCCCAAGGAGACCCTCTCCAAAAAGGGTTATCAGCTCATCACCCGAAAAGGGGATTTGGAAACTCTGGCCCGAACAATTCTGGCCGACCGGCCGATGTTGGCTATCGATCTGGAAACCGACTCGCTCGACGTGATGCGGGCCGACATTGTCGGGATGTCGTTGAGTTGGGCCAAGGGTCAGGCTGTCTACCTGCCGACCAGCCAAATCGGCTTATTGGAAATTAAAAAAATACTAGGTTCGCTTCTGACCGAGTCCAAAATTCCCAAGGTCGGCCAAAACATCAAATTCGATCTGGCGATTCTCAACAATCACGGGCTGGAGGTCCGGCCGATCCTGGCCGATACCATGATCGCCTCGTATCTCTTAAATCCCCAGGGACCGCACAACCTCGACGACCTGGCGCAACAGCATCTCGACCACCGTACCATCCGTTACGAAGAAGTGGTGGGGAAGGGGAAGAAGCAAATTGCGTTTGCCGACGTTCCGCTTGAGCAGGCCCGCGATTATGCCTGCGAAGATGCCGACTGCACCTGGCAGTTGGCCCAGCTTTTTCTCCCTCAACTGGAAAAAGAGGGGCTGATCAAACTTTTTAAGGAAGTTGAGATGCCCCTGATGGAGGTTCTTTTAAAAATGGAATTGGCAGGGGTCAAAGTCGATGGAGTCATCCTCAAAAAACTTTCCAAAGATTTTGACACAGAACTCAAAAAACTGGAAAAAAAGATTTATGAAATGGGGGGAGGGGAGTTTAACATCAATTCGCCCCGGCAATTGGGCGAGGTTCTATTCGAAAAATTAAAACTCCCCGGCGGAAAAAAAACCAAGACCGGATTTTCGACCGCCCAGGATATTTTGGAAAATCTGGCGGCCAAGCACCCTCTGCCCAATCTTGTGCTGGAATACCGCTCGCTGGGGAAACTGAAATCAACCTATACCGATGCCCTGGTGGCGCTGATCCATCCCAAAACCGGCCGGATTCATACCTCGTTTAACCAAACCATCGCGGCCACCGGCCGCCTTTCCAGCTCCGATCCCAATTTACAAAACATTCCGATCCGCTCGCCGGAGGGACGCAAAATTCGTGAGGCCTTTACGGCCGAGCCCGGTTTTTTACTTTTGTCGGCCGACTATTCGCAGATTGAATTGAGAATTTTGGCCCATTTGACCGAAGATGAGGGGCTGGTGAAAGCCTTCCAGGAGGGGCAAGACATTCATCAATTAACGGCGGATGCCTTGGGCTGTGACCGGGGGGCCGCTAAAACGGTCAACTTCGCGGTGATCTACGGCCAGAGCCCCTACGGTTTGTCTCAAGGCTTAAAGATCGACATGGCAGAGGCCTCCGAATATATCGAGGGTTATTTCAAAAAATATCCGAAGGTCAAACCGTTCAGAGAAAAAATTTTGGAAAAAGCCCGAACCGAGGGGAAAGTCACCACGCTTTTTGGCCGCCGCCGTTTCGTGCCGGACATACTAAGCCGCAACGTCCATGTCCGTCAAAACGCCGAACGGATGGCCTTCAACACCGTCTTTCAAGGTTCCGCAGCCGATATTATTAAGAAGGCGATGATCAATATCGACCGCGGCCTCGCAGCCGTTTCAACAAAGACCCGCATGATTCTCCAGGTCCACGACGAACTGGTCTTTGAAGTTCCCGACGCCGACCGCGAAAAAGTTGCAGCCTTTGTGAAGATCAAAATGGAAGGGGCCTTCGCGTTAAAAATTCCCCTGGTGGTCGACTGCGGAGTCGGTAAAAACTGGTCCGAGGCGCATTAGGCCTTGACAGCGGACCGAATTTAGTACTATATTTAGTATCATGAAACCCTCACAAGATATCCGCTCGATTACGGAGATGAAAACGGGACCGGCGGAACTGATCCAAACCGTCAGTGAAACGCACAAACCGATCATCATCACCCAAAACGGGGAGGCCAGGGCGGTGCTTATCGATATCCAAACCTATGAGAAAAACCGGGAGACCACACTGCTGTTAAAATTGATGGCCCAGGGAATTCGGGATGTCGAGGCCGGCCGTCATGTCGATCAAGACCGCCTCTTTGACCGGCTGGAAAAAAGGCTGAAGTGCCGCTAGCCATGCTAGGATCCTTTAAGGTTCGCTGGTCCAATGCCGCTCAAGGTGATTTGGAAGGGATCGTTGAAACCATCGCCAGGGATCGTCCCAAAACAGCCCTCAAGATGTTAAGGACCCTGCGTCGGCGAGCTTCCACTCTCAACAAAAATCCTCACCGGGGACGCAGGGTTCCGGAATTTGCCCAGATTAAAGGATTGAATATTCGCGAAATGATTATTTCCCCTTGGCGACTTTTTTACATCGTCCAGGAGAAAGTCGTCTATGTGCTGGGCCTGTTTGACAGCCGCCGTGATCTCGAGGAAGTTCTTTTTGAAAGATTGACTCGTGTCTAAAAAAATCGCTGGCATGATAGTTGTTCTTGCCTTTACTGCCCTTGCCTTGGCGGGGTGGTGGTGGTACGGGAAGGAGAGAGCGGCAAAGTGGGACGCTGTTCATTTTATACCCAACCAAGGAGTGGCGAGCGTGAAAAAATATAATCGCCTGGGCGAAACCAAAAGCCCTTATCTGTTGCAACACAAAGACAATCCCGTGCACTGGTTTCCCTGGGGGGAGGAGGCCCATTAGCGATACGCTTCCCGCCGGTGTTCCACTGTCAACAGCAGGACAATCTTGTTTTTCTCGTCAATTTCATAGAAAAACCGCCAATCGCCGATGCGGTAGCGCCAGGTGGGGGGTTCATAGCCTTTCAGGCGTTTGATATTTGGGCCAAAGTGAGGTTCTTGTTTGAGTTGGGGATAGCAATATTTTGACAACTTGGCCTTGATTTGTCCCAGGCGGTGAGGGGCCAATCTTTCCAGATCTTTTTGAAATTGGCTGGTTTCAAAAATTCGGTAATCACTCAACGAAACGGCCCCTTCGTTTTTTGGCCTCTTTGGAACCCTGGCGGATCCGTTCCAGCAAATCCCGGTTGGAAAGAATCGCCATCATCTCTTCATCGTCAACAAATTCCTTGGTTTTAGCGTATTCGAGGGCGGCCATCTCGATATAATTGGAAAGAGGGCGTTTTTCAGCCTCGGAATGCTCCCGCAAGGCCTCATAGACCTCATCTTCCAGTCGCAAGGTAATCGTCTTGGGCATGACTAACATGCTAATTTATTCATATAGAATTGTCAAGAAGTTTATTTATTCTAAATTATTTTTATTGAAAAGGTGGAATTTTTCTGCCAAAGAGAGCTGATGATGCATCAAGCCGGTCTTGTATTTTGGAGCGGGGTTTTGGGCGTGCAGAGTGTTTTCTTTGAGGGGCTCAATGACAAGTCGCTGGTCATTGATCGGACAAACTTCGACGGCTTTGAGGAAGCGCTGGGTGCCCTGACAAATAATCTGGCCAAGGCAGGGGCGGACCAAAAAAAGTTGGCTACCTTGTCAAAAGGAGCACTGGAATTAAAAAGACTAGTGGCGGGGAACCCTTTCCAAGCAGATAGGACCAGAGATGCCGCCATATCAGTTGCCGAGCATCTGCAAAAATCTTTTCCTGGAAAACTTTATGCCCGCGCCGTCCAACGGGGCCGCACCTTTGGCGGAGGGGGTTTAAGGTTTGCGGCGGCGGCCTTGAGGGAAAAGATTGCAGGTCCCGGGACTGCGGATTCGTTGGATGTGCATTTACTGGAACTCGATCAACAGGTTCGTGAAACTATAAGCTTGCGCGGTTTAAGAATTGTTGGAAAATCCCGTCAGTATCCCGAACTGGTTTATCTTTATGCCCGTGTAGAGGATTTGGAGATTTCTAAGGATACAAAAGGATACCTCAAAAAGGCGAACATTGTTTACCTCGGAGAGTTGGTTAAGGGGAGGTCCAAAAACGGTCTTCTTTTGGGGTGTCTTGACATGTCACCGAAAGACATCGAAACAATCGAAGTGTATCTTGTCAACTTGGGTTTTTCGTTTGGCATGCAAATCGAAGGCTTCCACCGCGAAGACGCCGAAAAATTTCACCCCCTAGCCGCGCGGCTTCTTCGTGAAGCACGAACGGCAAGGCTCCTGGTCGTGGCCGAACAACAAGGACTTGTCAGATCGTAGCGGATAAAAATTGTCCCAGTTGGTCCGTTGCTCACTCATTCATTCATTGAAATCAATGCAGGCGACTTTCTAAAGAGTTTCCGTTTGAATAATTGACCCGAATAGTTTAATCTGCCGACGTGAAAAAAAGATCCCTCATTTTTGCATGTTTTTTGCTCGTGGTTGGCCTTGCCTTGGGCCTATGGTGGTGGTACGGGGATGGGCGGCAATTCCAATGGGATGCGGTTGATTTTAAACCGAATCAGGGGGAAACGAGCGTGAAAAAATATAATCGCCTGGGCGAAACCAAAAGCCCTTACCTGTTGCAACACAAAGACAATCCGGTCCACTGGTTCCCGTGGGGCGAGGAGGCCTTTCAGGCCGCCCGCGAGGAAAACAAAATCATCTTTTTGTCGATCGGTTATTCGACCTGCTACTGGTGCCATATGATGGAAAAAGACTCGTTTGAAAAACAGGAAGTGGCCGATGTTTTAAACCAACACTTTATCAGCATCAAAGTTGACCGGGAAGAGCATCCCGACATCGATCAGATTTACATGGATGCCGTTGTCGGGATGACCGGCCAGGGCGGCTGGCCCATGAGCGTGTTTTTAACCCCTGACCTAAAACCCTTTTTTGGCGGGTCTTTCTTCTGGCAGGCCCAGTTCATCCAGATTTTGAATAACATTCAACAAACCTGGCAGAAAGAGCCGCAAAAGATTTTGGCGTCGGGCGCGAAAATTACCGATTTTTTAAGGGAAAAAACGGGTGGGGCGGCGGCAGAAATTTCGATCGGCCTCCTCAAGAAGGCCTTTGCCCAATTCCAACAGAGTTTTGACAAGACCCACGGCGGTTTCGGCCAGGCCCCCAAATTTCCCCACAGCATGAATCTTGCTTTGCTGTTGCGCATCCATCACCGCACCGGCAACAGGGAGGCGCTGGGAATGGTCACCCAAAGCCTGGACGCCATGGCGGTCGGCGAAATTTATGACAAGATTGGGGGTGGTTTTCACCGCTACGCCACCCACGACGACTGGAACGAGCCCCACTATGAAAAAATGCTCTATGACAACGCCCTCCTGGCGTTCACCTATCTGGAGGGCTATCAGGTTACCAAGAATAAAAACTATGCGGAGGTCGTGAAGGGAATATTTCGCTATTTTTTAGGTGAGATGACCGATCCCCAGGGGGGATTTTATTCGGCGCAAGACGCGGGGGAGGTGGGCAAAGAAGGGGAATACTATCATTTAAACAAAGAAAACCGTGCCCAAGCGGAACCGCCGGCCAAGGATGACAAAATTTTGACCTCCTGGAACGGCCTGATGATCGCGGCGTTGGCGAAGGGCTATCAAGTTTTGGGAGATGAAAAATATCTTAAGGCGGCGCAGGCAAGTGCCCGATTTATTCAAAACAACCTCTACAAAAATGGAAAACTTCTCCGCCGGTTCCGGGAGGGGGAGGCCAAATTTGACGGGACTCTGGAGGATTACGCTTTTTTGATCCACGGCCTGCTTTCTCTTTATGAGGCCGATGGCAACGCCGACTGGGTCCATTGGGCTTTAAAATTACAGACTAAACAGGACGAAATTTTCTGGGATGAAGAAAACGGCGGTTATTTTATGGGCGACCCGAATGATCCCGCCCTGTTGGTCAAAAAGAAGGAATTGCATGACGGCGCGACGCCTTCGGGCAACGCCGTCGCCGCGCTCAATTTAGTGCGCCTCCACGCCCTGACTTTTGAGCAGGATATTTTGCGAAGGGCCGAAAGGCTTTTAAAAATCATCGCGGGGGGAGGGGAGAGTTATCCGGCCGGATTCGCGCAGGGATTGATCGCCATTGATTTTTATTCGGACCGTTCCAAGGAGATCGCCGTGGTGGGCCGTCCAACAGACCCCGATTATCAAGCCATGCAAAAATATCTTTTTGAAGAATTTATCCCCAATAAAATGATCGCCTTCGGTCCTCCTTCCGAATTCGGCGACGAAAAAATCCTGCCGGTCCTTCGGGGAAAACAGCTCTTGAACGAAAAAACGACCATCTACGTCTGTGAAAACAACGTCTGCAAACTTCCCACCAGCGACTTGCCAAAAGCCCGGGAGTTGATTAAAGACCACCTTCCTTATGAGCTCTAGGCGCGCCTTATCCGTTGTCGATCCCTTAACGAGGTACTTGAGGGAGACCGCAACATACCCCTTTCTTTCGGCCGAGGAGGAAAAGAGTTTGGCCGTGGCCTATCGCAAGACGGGGGATGTGGAGGCGGCCCGCAAGCTGGTTTGCGCCCATCTCCGCATGGTGGTCAAGATCGCCATGGAATACCGGAAGGCCTACTATAATGTCCTCGATCTCATTCAG